>CAZDBC010000386.1:0-3766 GCA_964503295.1 uncultured Kiloniellaceae bacterium
AAGGCGCGCCAGAGGCTGGGTCGCCGGCCGGCGCCGGCCGGTCTGACCGGCTGTCGTTGAATTCCACGAACGGGGACCGCTAGTATCCGGCCGCCCGCCGCGGGCGGACTCCTCGACCGGTCGAGGCAAAGAGGAACAATAACGATGAGCGCAGAACAACCGAATCATCCCTACCACCTTGTCAATCCGAGCGTCTGGCCGCTGGTGGGGGCGATCGCCGGGGGCGTGCTGGCCACGGGCACCGTGCTCTACATGCACGACATGACACCCTGGCTGCTGCCGGTCGGCATCGCGCTGGTGCTGCTCACCATGTTCTTCTGGTGGCGCGACGTCATCCGTGAGGCGGTCCACGAGGGGCACCACACGCCGATCGTCCAGCTTGGCCTGCGCTACGGCATGGTGCTGTTCATCGCGTCGGAGGTGATGTTCTTCGTCGCCTTCTTCTGGGCCTTCTTCAATGCATCGCTCTTTCCGCAGGAGGCGACGGGCTTTCAGTGGCCGCCGGAGGGCGTCGAGACCTTCGACGCTTTCGGGCTGCCGTTCCTCAACACGATGGTGCTGCTCCTTTCGGGCTGCACCGTTACCTGGGCGCACCATGCCCTGATCGAAGGCGACCGCAAGGGTGTGCTTCAGGGGCTCGGCCTGACCGTTCTGCTCGGCCTCTTCTTCTCGTCGCTTCAGGCCTACGAATACAGCCATGCCGCCTTCGGCTTCGACGAGGGGATCTATCCGTCGACCTTCTTCATGGCCACCGGCTTCCACGGCTTCCACGTCATCGTCGGGACAGTGTTCCTGGCGGTCTGCCTGTGGCGCGCCTGGCGCGGGCACTTCAAACCCGACCATCACTTCGGCTTCGAGGCCGCGGCCTGGTATTGGCATTTCGTCGACGTCGTCTGGCTGTTTCTCTTCGTTTGTGTCTACTGGTGGGGCGGCTGATCTTCGAGCGCAGCCAGACAGCCGCGGGTCGGGGCGGAGCTCGCCGGGCGCCTCGTCCGCGATGACGACGCGCGGGCCGATCGACTGGCGCGCCGCCGTGGCGACCGGGCTGCGCTGCCGCTGTCCGCGCTGCGGGCAGGGGCGGCTGTTCGACGGCTATCTGCGCGTTGCCGAGCGCTGCACCGTTTGCGGCCTGGATCTGCAGAAGGAGGATGCCGGCGACGGGCCGGCGGTTTTCATCATCTTCATACTCGGCTTTCTGGTCGTCCCGCTGGCCTTCTGGCTGGAAACGGCTCTGACGCCGCCGATCTGGGTCCATCTCCTGGTCTGGCCACCTGCCATCCTGGGCCTGGCGGTGGCGCTGCTGCGACCCATGAAGGGCGTGCTGGTGGCCCTGCAGTATCGTCACGAGGCGAGCGATTCCGGGACGGTGCATTACGACTGACCGCATCTGGCCGAGCCGCTTATGACATCGGAGCACGCGCAGCGAAATGGCCGCGGGCGGCGCTTTCGGCCGACCCTTTGGGCGAGCGTCTTCACGGTCTTGGCATTGGCCTGCCTGATCGGCCTCGGTACTTGGCAGTTGCAGCGGCTCGAGTGGAAGGAAGCGCTGATCGCAACGCGCGAGGCCCAGCTCGCGCAGCCGCCAGTCGACCTGCCCGAGGATGTCTCCGATCCGGATCGCCTGGCGTTCCTGCCCGTTCACGCCACCGGCCGCTTCCTGCACGAGCACGAGTTCCACATCGGATCGCGCACCCACAAGGACCGTGTCGGCTTCGACATCGTAACGCCGCTGCGCCTCGAGGACGGTCGTATCCTGCTGGTCAACCGCGGCTGGGTCCCGGCAGGGCGCCGGTCACCGGAGACGCGCCCGGACAGTCGGCCCGCCGGCGAGGTTGAGGTGACCGGCGTGCTGCGCGGGACCGGCTGGGGCGGCAGCCGCTGGTTCCGGCCCGACAACGATCCGGCGGCCAACTACTGGTTCTACGTCGACGCGCCGGCCATGGCGCGATCTGCCGGTCTGAGCGACGTGATTGAAGGGGTCTATCTCGAGGCCGATTCGAGGACTTCGACGGATCCGGACGCCCTGCCAATCGGCGGGCGCAGTACGCGGGTCGACATGCGCAACGACCATCTGGAGTATGCCATTACCTGGTACGCCCTGGCGCTGGGACTGCTCGTCATTTATCTGCTCTACGGCTTTCGCCGTGGGCGGCCCGGGGAGGAGTCTTCGTGACCGGCAAAAGCGCCTACGAGCGGCTGGCCGAGCGTTTTCGACGCCACGCGGCCCTGGGCGAGGCGGCGGGCGTGCTCCACTGGGACCTGCGGACCATGATGCCGGTCGGGGGTGCCGGTGCGCGCAGCGAGCAGCTGACCGCCCTCGATCTGACTCGTCACGAACTGCTGTGCGATCCGGCGACCGAAGCTCTGCTCGACGAGGCCGAGGCCGACCGTGACCGTCTCGAACCCTGGCGCCTCGCCAACCTGCGCGAGATGCGCCGCCTGTGGCGGCATGCCACGGCCGTGCCGGCCGACTTGGTGGCGGCTCACGCCAGGGCGACGCACCGCTGCGAGATGCTGTGGCGCGAAGCGCGCCCGCTGAGCGACTTTGCCCTGGTCCGGAGCCAACTGAAGCAGGTGCTGGATCTGACCCGGGCGGTCGGAGCGGCCAAGGCGGCGGAGTTCGACTGCCCCCTCTACGACGCGCTTCTCGACCAGTACGAGCCGGGCGGCCGAGCCGAGGCGATCGATGCGCTCTTCGCCGATCTCGCGGCGTTCCTGCCCGAATTCACCGGACGGGTACTGGAGCGTCAGATGTCCCGGCCGGCACCGATCCAGCCGCCGGGGCCCTTCCCGCTGGCAAAGCAGGAAGAACTGTCGCGCAGCCTGATGACGACCCTCGGCTTCGACTTCGCCCACGGCCGTCTGGACATCTCGCTCCATCCCTTCTGCGGCGGCGTGCCCGAGGACGTTCGCATCACCACCCGCTACGACGAGGCGGACTTCGCCAAGGCCCTGATGGCCGTCCTGCACGAAACCGGCCATGCGCTCTACGAACGCGGCCTGCCGGCGGAATGGCGGCTGCAGCCCGTCGGCGAGGCACGCGGCATGGTCCTGCACGAAAGCCAGTCGCTGCTGATCGAAATGCAGGCTTGCCGCAGCCGGGAATTCATCGCCTTCCTGGCGCCGCTCGCCCGGGATCTGTTCGAGGGCTCGGGTCCGGCCTGGTCGGCCGACAATCTTGCGGCTCTGGCCGGGCGGGTCGAGCGCGGCCTGATCCGGGTCGATGCCGACGAGGTCACCTATCCGGCCCATGTCATCCTGCGCTACCGCCTGGAGCGGGCCATGCTGTCTGGCGACTTGCCGGTCGAGGACCTGCCCGGCGCCTGGAACGAGGGCTTGCGCGGGTCGCTCGGCATCGCCCCGCCCGACGACCGAAGCGGCTGCCTTCAGGACATCCATTGGTACGACGGCGCCTGGGGCTATTTCCCGACCTACACCCTGGGCGCGCTCGCCGCGGCACAGCTTTTCGCCACGGCGCGCGAGGCACTTCCCGGCCTGCCGGAGGCGATCGCTCGCGGCGAGTTCAAGCCGCTGCTCGACTGGCTGCAGGCAAAGGTCCACGGGCTGGGCTCGCTTTTCACCACCGACGAGGTCGTCGCGCGCGCGACCGGCGCCCCGCTTGGCACCGCAGCCTTCAAGGCCCATCTGGCGGCGCGCTATCCGAGTGCCTAGCGCGGCCGTCAGGGCGGACCTGAACCGGCGGGTTTCGTCTTTCGCCACAGGCGACCGGGCGGCCGGGGCGCCTTGCGGCGCCCCGGTCCCCCGT
>CAZDBC010000387.1:0-3762 GCA_964503295.1 uncultured Kiloniellaceae bacterium
CACCAAGAACATCCTGACCAGCCGGTACGGCCTGGAGGCCGAGCGCATCGACGTGGTGTACAATGCCATCGACACGAACGGCAAACGGATGTCCGACCATCCGCTGCCGGCGATCCGTCGCGACGACAAGATCGTCCTGTTCCTCGGGCCGGCCATGGTCGCCGCGAAAAAGGCGATCACCGTCTCCGGCCGCTTGTCGAGATAGATGCCGACGCGTTCGCCGCGGCCAATGCCGAGCCTGGCCAGTCCGCCGGCCGCGGCCCTCACCTGCGCCTCGAGCTGTTCGTAGGTCAGCCGACGGTCCTTGTGAACGAGCGCCGTCTGCGCGGGCCAGCGGTGGGCCGCCTGCGAGACCAGATCATGGAAGGTTATCAGCATCCACCCTCCGCTCCGCCCCCAGGCAGCCGGGTTCGAGGCCGTTCGGGGCCGAGAGACTGCCGGCAATCGCGCGCGACTGTCAATTCGGCTGCCGGCGGGCCGCAGGGGGCCCGCCGGTCCCTCCGCGCTGCGTCAGTCCTCGGCATCGCGACGGCTCCGTGCGAGTCTGAGGTCCGGACGGCTCTGCCGCCCGAGCGACAGGTGGAGATAGGGCGGCAGCGAGGCCGCCATGAGCTGACAGGGACCGAGACGAAAAAAGGTGGCGCGGCCCGTAACCGTCGCGCCCAGGCGGGCGTGGGCCGCCAGGGAAGCGGGATTGAAGGCGGAAATCCGGCTCCAGCTGCACAGCACCCCGCGTTCGCGCAGGAAGGCGTTGGCCGTGTCCCACAGCCGGGCGAAGCCGAGCCCGCTGCGGTGGCGCGGGTCGAGATAGACGTCGAAATCCCAGGACGCCCGCCCCTGCGGCAAGGGGTGAAAACGGCAGCGCACTTCGTCCTCCTCGTAAGGGCCCAGGCAGAGCCACAGGCAGCCGATCAGTTCGCCGTCCTTGAACGCGCCGAAGCAGACCGCGCCTTGCCCGGCCCGATAGTTCAGGACCTTTTCGTCCAGCGGCAGGCGCCGCAAGGCGGCGTCGCGCGGATCGATCCGCCGGACCGCGATGGAGCGGCCCCGGCGGGCCGGCAGCAGCGGCGCCGCCGGCACCGGCTGGACCACCAGGAGATAGCGATGGAGGGCGGCGAAGCCGCCCGTCCTTGCGCATAGTCGATAGAGGACATAGCACAGCGCCCCGACCGCCCCGAGATCCCGAAAGAGGCCGGCCATCTTGCCGGCGAGCCCCCCGATCATGGAAGGCCGGGCATGGCGGCAGGGCCCGCGCGGCCCGCGATCTGGCAGCGATGTCTGAACATGGCGCGCTGGTGATCTGATATCACGCTCCGGCTTAGAGTTGCTTAATGCTTTCGCTTTGCAATGGGCGCCGCTTGTCGCGATCATGCCCCGCAGCCGGCGACGGGGTGCAGGTGTTCAGCGAGAAAAAGGCAGAGAAACGATGGCGGTGGTCGACGACGTAAAGCGCGTGCTCGGCGAGGCGCTCCAGCTGGGCGACAGGATCAGCGGTTTCGACGAGTCCACCGGCCTGTTCGGCAGCATCCCGGAGTTCGATTCCATGGCCGTCGTCACCGTCGTCACCGCCCTTGAGGAACGGTTCGATATCGAGGTCGACGACGAGGAGATCACCGCCGAGACCTTCGAAACCCTGGGCAGCCTGACCCGCTTCGTCGAGAACAAGCTGGCCGGCTGAGCCCGGCAGGCTGCTGGCAGCCATGGATGCCTTCTTTCTCGAGGGTCGGCGCGGGCCGATTTTGGCGATCCATCACGCCGCTCAATCTCCCCCGGTACCCGGACCGGGTGGGCCGGTGCAAGGACTAGTCTATCTGCCGCCCTTCGCCGAGGAGATGAACCGGGCGCGGCGCATGGCCGCCCTGCAGGCGCGCCGCCTGGCCGACCTGGGCATCGACGTGCTGCTGCTCGACCCCTTCGGCACCGGCGACAGTGCCGGCCAATTCTGCGAAGCGCGCTGGGAGATCTGGCGCGAGGACGCGAAGGTCGCCCTGGGCTGGCTCGAGCAGCGGACGGGCGCTGCGGTCGGCCTCTGGGGTTTGCGCCTCGGCGCGCTGCTGGCCGCGGAGGTCGCGGCCGAGGCGCCGGACCGCCCGGCGCGCCTGCTGCTCTGGCAGCCTGTCCTGACCGGCGAGCGGCATCTGACCCAGTTCCTGCGCCTGCAGCTCGCCGCCGGCATGGCCGAGGCGGGCGCGAGGACCTCGACCCGGGAGCTTCGCGCGCGTCTCGGAGCCGGGGAGACCCTGGAGATCGCCGGCTACGAGCTCGCGCCCGACCTCGCCGAGGCGATCGCCGAGCTGACGCTGGCCGAGCCGCTCGCGCGGCTGGGCAGGCTGCCGGTGGACTGGCTGGAGGTCGCGGGCGACGCGCCCGCCGACCTGGCCCCGGCGAGCCGGGCCGCCGTCGAACGCGCGCAGGCCGCCGGCATCGAGATCACCGCCGGCGCCGTGACCGGCCCGCCGTTCTGGGCGATCCAGGAGATCACCCTGGCGCCGGCGCTGCTCGACGCCACCGACGCCCTGTTCCGGCCATGACGGCGGGCGCCCACGGCGAGCAGGCCTTCACCTTCGCCTGCGGCCGGTCCCGCCTGGTCGGCATTCTGCACCCGGCCGGCGGACCGGCGACGCGCGGCCTGCTGATCGTGGTCGGCGGCCCGCAGTACCGGATCGGCAGCCACCGCCAGTTCCTGCTCCTGGCACGGGACTTGGCGGCGCGCGGCATCCCGGTCATGCGCTTCGACCACCGGGGCATCGGCGACAGCGACGAGCCCTTTCCCGGCTTCGAGGCCCTGGACGACGACATCGCGGCGGCACTGGACGCCTTCCAGGCGCACTGCCCCGGCCTGCGGGAGGTCGTGATCTGGGGGCTGTGCGATGCCGCCTCGGCCGCGCTCTTCTACGCCCACCGCGACCCGCGGGTGGCCGGGCTGGTCCTGGTGAACCCTTGGGTCAGGACGCCCGAAAGCGAGGCCCGCACCTATCTCCGGCACTACTACCTGCGCCGCCTGCTCGAGCCCGCCTTCTGGCGCAAGCTGGTCTCGGGGCGCTTCCGGCCGGGCGCCGCCGTCAACTCGCTCGCCGGCCTGCTCGGGCGGGGCTTCGCCGGCGCCGCGCCGCCTTCCGAGACCGCGCTGCCCCTGCCCGAGCGCATGGCCGCCGGCCTGAGGCGCTTTCGCGGGCCGGTCCTTCTGATCATGAGCGGTCGCGACCTGACGGCGCGGGAGTTCGAGGACACCGCCCGGCGGTCGCTCGCCTGGCGGGCGCTGCTCGCCGACCGCCGCGTGACCCGGCGCGATCTGCCCGAGGCAGATCACACGTTCTCGCGCCGCGCCTGGCGTGATAGCGTGGCCGATTGGACGGCGGACTGGATGCGGAGCTGGTAGGCCATGGCGGACGCAGGCGGCGCGCGACGGGGGCGGACGCCCGAATGCCTCGGAGGCGGCCGATGACCTCGATCGCGCTCGGCATCGTCATCGTCTTCATCGTCTACGTGATGATCTGGAGCATCCGCAACGACGGGGTGCGCCGCATCGGCGACCAGACCGGACTGATCAGGATGCGCGATCCGGACAAGGCGGCGCGGCGGAAGGACGCCCGCGTCGGGCCCGGGCGCGCCGCCGCACCGGCTGCACAAGAGCCAGACCCTACCCCGGGCACGCAGCCGACGGTCAGCCGGACGCGTGGCCAGAGGGTTCGCGCCAGACGGCGCCCCTAAGAGGCTGTCTCGAAAAGGGGTTGAGTGGTCGGAGCCGTCGTGATTCCAAAC
>CAZDBC010000388.1:0-3167 GCA_964503295.1 uncultured Kiloniellaceae bacterium
CCTGCAAAAGGAGAGCGACAAGGCCTCGCGGGAGCGGCTCGAGAAACTGGGCGGCGAGATCGCCGAGCTCGAGGCCAAGTCCGCCGCGTTGACCGCGCGCTGGCAGGCCGAGAGGGACAAGCTGGCCGGCGCCCAGAAGCTCAAGGAGCAGCTCGACCACGCGCGCAGCGAGCTGGAGATCGCGCAGCGCGAGGCGCGGCTGGATCGCGCCAGCGAGCTCAAGTACGGCATCATCCCGGAGCTCGAGCGCAAGATCGCCGAAACCGAGGGGGCGGAAGGCGAGCGCCTGTTGAAGGAAGAGGTGACCGAGGACGACGTCGCCGCGATCGTCTCGCGCTGGACCGGCATTCCGGTCGACAAGATGCTGGAGGGCGAGCGCGAGAAGCTGCTGCACATGGAAGAGGCGCTGCGTAGCCAGGTGATCGGCCAGGACGAGGCAGTGATCGCCGTGTCCAGTGCCGTGCGGCGGGCCCGCGCCGGTTTGCAGGACCCGAACCGCCCGATAGGCTCGTTCCTGTTCCTTGGCCCGACCGGCGTCGGCAAGACCGAGCTGACCAAGGCCTTGGCGCAGTTCCTGTTCGACGATCCCCAGGCCATGGTCCGGATCGACATGTCGGAGTACATGGAGAAGCACTCGGTCGCGCGCATGATCGGCGCGCCGCCGGGCTATGTCGGTTACGAGGAGGGCGGGGCCCTGACCGAGGCCGTGCGCCGCCGGCCCTATCAGGTGATCCTTTTCGACGAGATCGAGAAGGCGCACCCGGAGGTCTTCAATGTGCTGCTGCAGGTGCTCGACGACGGCCGACTGACCGACGGACAGGGGCGCACCGTCGACTTCCGCAACACGGTCATCATCATGACCTCCAATCTCGGGTCCGAAGTGCTGGCCAGCCAGCCGCCGGGCCAGAGCAGCGAGACAGTGCGCGACCAAGTCATGGAGGTGGTGCGGCGCGCCTTCCGGCCCGAGTTCCTCAACCGGCTGGACGAGATCCTGCTGTTCAATCGCCTGGGCCGGGCCGAGATGACCGGCATTGTCGAGATCCAGCTCAAGCGCCTGGAGGACATGCTGGCGGCACGCAAGATGGCCCTTCAGGTCGACAACACGGCCAAGGAATGGCTGGCCGACAAGGGCTACGATCCCGTCTACGGCGCGCGCCCGCTCAGGCGGGTCATCCAGCGCGAGCTGCAGAATTCCCTGGCCGATATGATCCTGCGCGGCAAGCTCGGCGACGGCGACCATGTGTCCGTGACCGCGGGGTCGGACGGTCTGGTGATCAATGGCGAGATGGTCGCGGCCGCCTGACGGGCATGGGCACGGGCGCCGCCGCAGGCGCCTAGGGCGGCGCCGCCAGCCGCCCCCAGACCAGGCTGGCGGCGATCGCCCACATGACGATCGCGATCGCCGCGTCGAGCAGGCGCCAGGCGAGCGGTTTGGCGAACAGCGGCGCGAGCCGGGCGGCGCCGAAGCCGAGCGCGTAGAACCAGGCGCCCGATGCGGCGATCGCCCCGACAGCGAAGGCGAGGCGGTCGTCAGGCGGGTGAGTGGCGGCAATGCCGCCGAGCAGCACCACGGTGTCGAGATAGACGTGCGGGTTGAGCAGGCTCAGCGCCAGCGCCGTCGCAACGGCGTGGCGCCGGCCGCGGCTCGCTGCCTGGTCGGGCGGTGCGGCGACCAGGACGTCGGGGCGCAGCGCCGCCCGCAGGGCGCGCAGCCCATAGATAAAAAGGAACAGGGCGCCGGCCCAGGCAGCGGCCGCGGGAAGGCCCGGAAAGGCCGCGATCAGACCGGCGAAACCGCCGGCGCCGAGGGCGATCAGCACGCAGTCCACCACGAAGCAAACGCTGGTCACGGCGAGGACATTCTGCCGGCGCAGGCCGGCGCGCAGGACGTAAGCGTTCTGGGCGCCGATCGCGATGATCAGGCCCGCGCCCAGCCCGAATCCGGAAAGGCCTGCGGCCAGGAGGTTGCTGTTCAAGGCCCGGGCGGCGCGGTTCCGGGACTGCCCGGCGCCGCGCAGGCGGTCAGCAGGTGGCCGCCGCCTGCAACGCCTCGCCGCCGCTGTCGCCGCAGCCACTGGTCACAAGCTGCAGGCGCTCGCGCCGTTCCCGGCGCTCGGCGTCGATGCGATCGCGATGCCGCTCGAAGGCTTCGAGGGCGGCACCCGCCAGAC
Source organism: uncultured Kiloniellaceae bacterium (assembly GCA_964503295.1). GTDB lineage: Bacteria > Pseudomonadota > Alphaproteobacteria > Kiloniellales > Kiloniellaceae > CAZDBC01. Next base: position 2,172 of record CAZDBC010000388.1, read on the forward strand.
GCTGTCCGCTCGGCAGGCGGACCTTCAGCGGATTGACCTGCCGGTTGTCGTGCAGCACCTCGTAATGCAGGTGCGGCCCCGTCGAGCGGCCGGTGCTGCCGACGTAGCCGATCACCTCGCCTTGCTTCACCCGACTGCCGCGGCGCAGACCCTTGGCGAAACGCTGCATGTGCGCGTAGGCGGTCTTGAAGGTGCTGTTGTGGCGGATGCGGATGTAGTTGCCGTAGCCGCCGTTGCGGCCGATTGCCTCGATGACGCCGTTGCCCGCGGCATAGATCGGCGTTCCCGTTGGCGCGGCAAAATCGGTGCCCTTGTGCATCTTGGAGTAGCCGAGGATGGGATGTCTGCGCATGCCGAAACCGGAGCTGAGACGCGCGCCGTCGATCGGCGTGCGCATGAGGGCCTTGCGCACCGACTGTCCGCTCGGATCGAAGTAGTCGGCCGCGACGCCCTCGTCCTCGAAGCGGTAGAGCTCGTAGCGCTTGCCCGACAGGGTGAGCGCCGCATAGAGGATCTCGCCGGTCTTGGCGAAGGCCCCGGTGTTGTCGGTAAAGCTCTCGAACAGCAGCTCGAAGCCGTCGCCTGGCTGGATCTCGCGCTGGAAGTCGACGTCGAAACTGAAGGCCCGAATCAACTCGACCAGGACCGGCATCGGGACCGCCGCCGCGCGCGCGGCGCTGAAGAGGTTGCTCTCGATCACCCCGCTGCGCACCACCGTGGCACGCGACAGTTCGCGCGCGAAGGCCCCGGCTTCGAAGAGGTTGCTTGCGGTCCGGGTGACGCGCACGTCCTGTTCGGCATTGGGCTGGAACGCGATGGCCAGCAGGCGCTGCCGCTCGCCGCTCGGGACCAGCGAAAGCTCGATGTCCTGACCCGGCATCAAGCGGCGCGGGCTGAAAACGTCCGCCATGGCGGTGACGGCTTGATGCGCTTCGCCGCGCGACACGCCGGCCTCGACCAGAAGCTGCATCAAGGTGTCGCCCCGGGCGACCTTGA
>CAZDBC010000388.1:3177-3762 GCA_964503295.1 uncultured Kiloniellaceae bacterium
CGTGCGGGCGACCGGCGGCGGTTGCGGCGCGACGGGGTCGGGCGTGGCCTCGATCAGGGCGTCCGGCGGCACGGTGAGATCGTGCCGTAGGTCGAGCTGCGCCTCGAGATCCTCGGGCGCGGCAGTGAGGATGCTGCCGGCGAGTCGCGACTGGGCGACGTCGCCGAGCAGCGACAGGACGAGAGTGGCGGTCAGGGCCGGCACGATCAGACGTCCGGCACGGCGGCGGGCGAAGCGAATCGTCCCCTGGCAATAATTTTCCACGTCGCGGGAATCCCCCCGATGCTCGAAACCCCTGGACTTGCCCCCTGCGGCAGGATCGTCTTGTTCGACGACGCCGAGGCAAAGTGATTGATTCATAACGCATGGTCAACACGAAAAGGTTAACGCCCCGCTTTTGCCACACGGTTTCCGTGCGGCGTCGAGTGATGCGGCGGGGGGCGCGGCGGACCCGGCCAGCGGCTTCAAAAAACTGCCAAAATAGGGTTTGACAGGGTCATGGGGCGGGCGTATACAGCGCCCCCGCAGCACGGGGAGCCGGGTCCGGCCCGGTCCGCGCGCTGGTTTTTGCTCTTTGACATTGTA
>CAZDBC010000389.1:0-3740 GCA_964503295.1 uncultured Kiloniellaceae bacterium
GTGATTCCCGATGCCGCCTCGCGCTCGGTCGCGTTCGAGACCGGCAAGGTCGACGTGTTGCCGGGCGGTTCCGTGGAGAACTTCGACGTGCCGCGCCTGACCGAGATGGAGAACGTCTGCGTCACCGGCAAGGGCTGGGAGTATTTCGCCCCGCATGCCTGGCTGTGGATCAACAACCGCGAGGCGCCGATGGACGACGCGCGCTTTCGCAAGGCGATCATGTACGCGCTCGACCGCGAGCTCGCCGTTGACGTGGTCTGGAACGGCCTCGGCAATGTCCCGACCGGGCCAATCAGCAGCCGCACCAAGTTCTACAGCGACGACGTGATCAAGTACGACCACGACCCCGACAAAGCCCGGGCACTGCTCGACGAGATGGGCTACGACGGGACACCCATCCGGCTGCTTCCGCTGCCCTACGGCGAAACCTGGCAGCGCTGGGCGGAGATGGTGCGCCAGAACCTGCTGGAAGTCGGCATCGAGGTCGAGACCGAGGCGACCGACGTCGCCGGCTGGAATCAGAAGCTGAACGAGTGGGACTACGATCTCGCCTTCACCTATCTCTACCAGTACGGCGATCCGGCGCTCGGCGTGGCGCGGACCTACATCTCCTCCAACATCGCCAAGGGCTCGCCCTGGAACAATGTCGAGGGTTACGCGAACCCCAAGGTCGACGAGCTCTTCGCAAAGGCGGCGGTGGCCTTCCCCGCCAGCAAGCGCGCCGAGCTCTATGACGAGGGGCAGCGTATCCTGGTCGACGAGGTGCCGGTCGCCTGGCTCCTCGAAATCGAGTTCCCGACGATCTACCGCTGCAAGGTCAAGAACCTCGTGACCACCGCGATCGGCGTCAACGACGGCTTCGTCGACGCCTGGCTCGCAGAATAGCCGCATGGACTCGTGCGACCGGTCCCGCTCCGCAGGCTGACCCTGCGGCGGCGGGGCCGGCGCCGACCTCTGGTCCGAGGGAGCCGAGCCCTTGAACAAGCTGGCCTTCATCGCGAAGCGCCTGGTGAAGGCCGTGTTCGTGCTGCTGGCCATCGTGCTGCTGAACTTCTTCCTGATTCGCGCGGCACCCGGCGACCCAGCCCAGGTCATGGCCGGTGAGGCGGGCGCCGCCGACGAGATCTTCATCGAGCAGCTGCGCGAGAAGTTCGGCCTCGACAAGCCGCTGCACGAACAGCTGCTGATCTACGTGACCGGCATCGTCACCTTCGACATGGGCTATTCCTACCGGCAGCAGGAGCCGGTCGCGAAGCTGATCCTCGACCGGCTGCCGGCCACCCTCCTGCTCACCGTCACCGCCTTCCTGGTGTCGATCGGGCTCGGCATCCTGTTCGGCGCCCTGGCCGCGAGCCGGGTCGGGCGCTGGGCGGATTCGGTGATTACCGTGATGGCCCTGATCTTCTATGCCACGCCGCTGTTCTGGATCGCCCTGATGGCGATCCTGCTGTTCTCGGTTCAGCTCGGCTGGCTGCCCGCCTTCGGCATCGAGACCGTAGGCGCCAACTACACCGGCATGGCTGCCGTGCTCGACACCGCCGAGCACCTGATCCTCCCTGCGCTCACGCTCGGCTTCTTCTTCATGGCGGTCTATACGCGCATGACCCGGGCCTCGATGCTCGAGGTCATGGACATGGACTTCGTCAAGACGGCCAAGGCCAAGGGCGTGCATCCGCGGCGCATCGTGCGCAGCCACGTGCTGCGCAACGCCATCCTGCCGGTGATCACCCTGGCCGGCATCCAGGCCGGCCAGCTTGTCGGCGGCGCGGTGCTGACCGAAACCGTCTTCGCCTGGCCGGGAATCGGCCGGCTGATGTTCGACGCCCTGCTGCAGCGCGACTACAACCTGCTGCTCGGCATATTCTTCGTGTCCTCGGCCATGGTGATCCTGTTCAACCTGATCACCGACGTGGTCTACACCTTCGTCGACCCGCGCATCGAGCTGGCGTGATGCAGCCGGGCGCGACAAAGGACTTCTGGCGCCGCTTCCGCCGCAACCGCGGCGCTGTCGTCGGGCTCGGCATCCTGGCGACCGTGGTGCTGCTCGCCCTGCTCGCGCCGATCCTCTATCCGCAGAGCCCCTGGAGCATGGTGCAGCGGCCCTTCCTGCCGCCCTTCACGGTCGAGGGCTTCTGGTTCGGCACTGACACGCTGGGCCGAGACATAGGGGCGGGTCTGGTGCACGGCGCGCAGGTCTCCCTGCTGATCGGCATCGTCTCGACCGTCGTCGCGCTGTTCATCGGCGTGACCCTCGGCGCCCTTGCGGGCTACTACGGCGGGCTGCTCGACGACGCCCTGATGCGCTTTACCGAATTCTTCCAGACCATTCCGAACTTCGCCCTGGCCATCGTGCTGGTCGCCATCTTCCAGCCCTCGACGGAATCCATCGTGGTCGCGATCGGCGTGGTCAGCTGGCCGCCGGTCGCCCGCCTGGTGCGCGGCGAGTTCCTGTCGCTGCGCAGCCGCGAGTTCGTGCAGGCCTCGATCGTGCTCGGCCAGACCAACGCGCGCATCATCCTGACCCAGGTCCTGCCCAACACCCTCTCGCCGGTCATCGTCATGGCCTCGCTGATGGTGGCGACGGCGATCCTGCTCGAATCCTCCCTGTCGTTTCTCGGGCTGGGCGATCCCAACACCATGTCCTGGGGCTACATGATCGGCGCGGCGCGCACCGTGATCCGGCAGGCCTGGTGGATGAGCTTCTTTCCCGGCGTCGCCATCCTGCTCACGGTGCTCGCTCTCAATCTGGTCGGTGAGGGCCTGAACGACGCGCTCAATCCGCGGCTGGCGCGCAAGGGGCGCTGAGCATGGCCGCAAAATCTCAAGCCCTCCTGCAGGTCGAGGAGCTGTCGATCGCCCTGCCCGAGGGCGCCGAGCGGCCGCTCGCAGTCGAGCGAATCTCCTTCGAACTTGCGCGCGACGAGATCCTCTGCGTGGTCGGCGAGTCGGGCTCCGGCAAGTCCATGTGCGCCAACGCCATCATGGGCCTGCTGCCGCAGCCGCACGTGCAGCCGGTCGGCGGGCGGATTCTCTTCGAGGGCCGCGACCTGCTGACGCTCGACGAATACACCCTGCGCGACCTGCGCGGCCGGCGCATCGGCATGATCTTCCAGGAACCCATGACCGCGCTCAACCCGCTGATGCGTATCGGCGACCAGATCGCCGAGGTGTTCGACGCCCATGGCGCACTCGGCAAGACCGAGCGCAGGGCGCGCGTGGTCGAGCTGCTGCGCGACGTCGGCCTGCCCCAGCCCGAGACGCTGGGCGAGTCTTATCCCTTCCGCCTGTCCGGCGGCCAGCGCCAGCGGGTCATGATCGCCATGGCGCTCGCGCTCGATCCAGCGATCCTGATCGCCGACGAACCGACCACCGCGCTCGACGTCACCACCCAGGCCCAGATCCTGGCCCTGATCAAGCGCATCCAGCAGAGCCATCACATGGGGGTGATGTTCATCACCCACGATTTCGGCGTCGTCGCCGAGATCGCCGACCGGGTCGCGGTCATGCAATACGGCGAGATCGTCGAGATGGGGCCCGCGGCGGAGGTCCTCAACGCGCCGCGCCATCCCTACACCCGGCGCCTGATCGCCGCGGTCCCACGCTTCGAGCCGCCCAGCCGACGGGCGCCCGAGGGCGAGGCCTTGCTCAGCGTGCGCGATCTCGACAAGACCTACCGGGTGGCGCGCGGCCTCTTCACCAAGGGGCGCGAGGTGGCCGCGGCGCGCAAAGTCTCCTTCGAC
>CAZDBC010000390.1:0-3738 GCA_964503295.1 uncultured Kiloniellaceae bacterium
CCAGGGCCCAGCTCACGGTCGACGTCACGCGCGGCTTCGTCGAGCCGCTGCCGGTCGCGATCACCGATTTCGTCTCGAACGACCCGGAGGCGGCCCGCATCGGCGCCGACATCGCCGGCGTGATCTCGGCCAATCTCGAGCGCAGCGGCCTGTTCCGGCCGATCGACCAGGGTGCCTTCATCCAGGACGCGGCCAGCCTGCAGGCCGGTCCGCGCTTTGGCGACTGGCGCCTGATCAACGCCCAGGCTCTGGTCAGCGGCAGCGCCGGCTTCGAGCCTGACGGCCGGCTGCGCGTCGAATTCCGGCTCTGGGACGTCTTCGCCGAGACCCAGATGGCGGGTCTCGCCTACTTTACGGCGCCGGGCAACTGGCGGCGCATCAGCCACATCATCTCCGACGTCATCTACAAGCGCCTGACCGGCGAGGACGGCTATTTCGACACCCGCATCGTCTATATCGCCGAAAGCGGTCCGCAGAACCGGCGGGTGAAACGGCTTGCCATCATGGACCAGGACGGCGCCAACCACCGCTTCCTGACCGACGGCTCGGAGATCGTCCTGACGCCGCGCTTCTCGCCGACCACGCAGGAGATCACCTACATGGCCTACGCCCGCCAGGGCGGGCGCGAGGTGCCGCGGGTCTATCTCTTCAATCTCGATACCGGTCAGCAGGAGGTGCTCGGCGAGTTTCCGGGCATGACCTTCGCGCCGCGCTTCTCGCCCGACGGCAATGCCGTGATCATGTCCATGGCCGAGGCCGGCAACAGCGACATCTACAATCTGGACCTGCGCACGCGGCGCGAGGCCCGCCTGACCGACCATCCCGGGATCGACACCTCGCCCTCCTACGCGCCCGATGGCCGGCGCGTCGTGTTCAATTCGGGGCGCGGTGGCAGCGGCCAGATCTACGTCATGGACTCGAGCGGCGGCGGCGTTAAGCGGATCACCTTCGGCGACGGAAGCTATTTCACCCCCGTATGGTCGCCGCGCGGTGACCTCATCGCCTTCACGCGGCAGTACCGGGGCGACTTCTACATCGGCGTGATGCGCCCCGACGGCAGCGGCGAGCGCATGCTGGTGCGCGACTACAACGTCGAGGCACCGACCTGGGCGCCCAACGGCCGGGTGCTCGCCTTCTTCCGGCAGACGCGGGCCGATTCGCGCGGCAATTTCGAGAGCAAGCTCTATACCATCGATCTGACCGGCTATAACGAACGCGAACTTGTGACCCCGATCGACGCGTCCGATCCGGCGTGGTCTCCCTTGCTTCCCTAGGATTCGGGAAGTATGATTAACCTAATTTATAAAGGTTGTTGCCAGCCTGCCGCGTCCAGGGGCTCACGATCCGGGGGGATTCCCAGGCTCCGAACGGGAAAATCCTGATCCCAATAACGACTTACGCGTCTCCAGACGTCTCAGAAGGGGCTAAACATGCGCTTCAAGTTTCTTTCCCTGTTCGCGGCGGTTCTTCTGCTCGCCGCTTGCGAAACCGCGCCCGATACCACCGGCTCGACCACGGGCGGCGGCGCCTCGGCGACGACCTCGCAGACCACGGCGACCGATCAGACCACCTCGACGACGCTGCCGCCGCCCGAACCGGGAACCCAGGAGCACCTGCTGGTCGAGGTCGGCGACCGCGTCTTCTTCGCGTTCGATTCGAGCGAGCTCAACGCCGAGTCGCGCCAGACCCTGGAGGCGCTGGCGGCTTGGCTGCAGACCTTCCCGGCGACCAATCTGGTGGTCGAAGGTCACGCCGACGAGCGCGGCACCCGCGAGTACAACCTGGCGCTCGGCGAGCGGCGCGCGAACTCAGCAGCCAGCTATCTGGTGGCCCTTGGCATCGATCCGAACCGGATCAGCACGATCAGCTACGGCGAAGAGCGGCCGGCGGTGCTCGGCTCCAACGAGTCCGCCTGGGCGCGCAACCGGCGCGCGGTCTTCGTCGTCAACTGACGGCCGGCGGCCGGCGCGTCCGGCCGCCAAGACGGAACGTGGCGCCGTCCCCGGCCGGGACGGCGCCATAGTTTCGACACGAACCGCCGGAAGACTGCGGCCCTGGCCGCGACGGGCGGTCGAGACTTCGTTTATCTGCTCCGGGGGATGTTGCGCATGACGCATGCCCGACGACGCCACGGCGGTCCGCTTTTCCTCTCCGCGGCCCTTGGCCTTGGCCTGATGCTGGCCGCCTCGGCCGCTCCCTGGGGCCTGCAGCCGATCGCCGCGGCCTGGGCCCAGGACAGCGGCCAGCTGCACTCGTTGACCGCCCAGGTTCAGCGCCTCCAGCGCGAGTTGAACACCCTGCAGGCCCAGGTCTACCGTGGCGACGTTCAGGCGCCTCGGCAGGTCAGCCGGCAGCTTGCCCAGTCGGCGACCGACGGCGGCGGCGACCTGGCGCCGACGCAGGCGGCGCGCCTCCAGTTGCGGCTGTCCCAGCTCGAAGCCGAAACGCAGGAGTTGACCGGCCGGGTCGAGGAGACCGGCTATCGCATCGACCGTCTGAGCCAGCGTCTCGACGAACTTGTCGCCGACGTCGACCGGCGTCTGCAGCGGCTCGAGCAGGGCGCCGCCGCGCCCAGCGCGGCCGCTCCCGGGGACCCAGCTGCCGCGTCCGGAGCGACGGCGGATCTGGGCACGACCTATATCCCGCCGCAGGGCGCCCCGGCGCCGAGCGGCGACGGTAGTCCGCAGGTTCTCGGCACTGTCGATCCCGAGGCTGTCGCGGGGGTGCGCGGCCAGCCGGTGGAAACCGTGTCCCCGCAATCCAGCCCGCAAGCGACCCAGACCGTACGGCTGCCCGACGGCACGCCGAAGGAGCAATACGACTACGCCTTCGGCCTGCTGCGCCAGGCCAATTACGCCGAGGCCGAACAGGCCCTGCGCGCTTTCCTGGAGCGCAACCCGGAGCATGAGCTGGCCGGCAACGCCAAGTACTGGCTGGGAGAGACCTTCTACGTCCGGGGCGACTATCAGCAGGCTGCCGTCACTTTCGCGGAGGCCTACCAGCAGTATCCGGACAACAACAAGGCGCCCGACAACCTTCTGAAGCTCGGCCTTTCGCTCTCGGCGCTTGGCAGCACCGCTGACGCCTGCGGCACGCACGCCGAGCTGCTCGAGCGCTACCCCGATGCTTCCGCCGCCATCCTCCAGCGCGCCCGTCAGGAGCGCGAACGCCTGGGCTGCTCCTGACCCCGGTCGCAGTCCGGCGGCTGACGAAGCGGCCGCGCTGACCGCGCTCGAGTTCGATCGGCTGATGGCCCCGCTCGGGCCGTTCGCCCGGCAGCCGCGCCTCGCGGTCGCGGTCTCGGGCGGCGCCGACAGTCTGGCGCTCACGCTGCTTCTTGCCGACTGGCTCGACGCCCGGGGCGGCCGGCTGCTCGCCCTGACCGTCGACCACGGCCTGCGCCCCGAAGCGGCTGCGGAAGCTGCGACCGTCGGCCGCTGGCTGGCCGCGCGCGGCATCGAGCACGACATCCTGCGCCCGGCGCCGGATGCGGGGCCGGCGACCCGCGCCCAGGCGGCGGCGCGTCGCCTGCGCTACCGGCTGCTCGAGCAGGCCTGTGCCGGCCGCGGCCTCGGCGACCTGGCCCTCGCCCATCATCTGGAGGACCAGGCCGAGACGCTCCTGCTGCGCCTCGAACGGGGCAGCGGCCCGGACGGCTTGGCGGCGATGGCACCGGTGAGGCAACGCGGGTCCTTGCGGCTGCTGCGCCCGCTTCTGTCGGTACCCAGAGCCCGCCTG
>CAZDBC010000391.1:0-586 GCA_964503295.1 uncultured Kiloniellaceae bacterium
GGGGTCCCCGTCGGCGAGTTCCGTCATCACGTCCTCGGCCGCGACCCTCGCCGCGGTAAGAAGGTCTTCGGGATAGCGGCGCAGCTGGACTCCCTCGGCTTCGAGTGCCGCCAAGGCCTGGGCATTGTACCAGTCGGCCTCGGCCAGCCCGCGCGCGTTCTCCGCCGCGCAGGCCTCGCGCACCACCGCCTGCAGGGCGGCGGGGAGCCCCTCGTAGGCCCGGCGGTTGACCAGGCACTCGGCGCTTCCGTTGGGCTCGTGAAATCCGGGCCAATAATAGTACGGCGCGGCATCGGCGAGCCCCAGCGAGCGATCGCTCCAGGGTCCGAGAAACTCGGCGCCGTCGATCGCCCCGGAGGTGAGCGCCGGGTAGATTTCGCCCGGCGGAATGCTGACGGCGATGGCGCCCAGACGGCGCGCCACCTCGCCGCCGAGGCCGGGCATGCGCAGCTTGCGTCCGGCGAAGTCGTCCAGCGAGGCGATCTCGCGCTTGTACCAGCCGCCCATCTGCAGTCCCGAATTACCGGCACCGAAGGGCTTCATGCCGTGCGGCGCATAGAGCTCGTCCCATAGCTCCTGGCCGCCG
>CAZDBC010000391.1:596-3734 GCA_964503295.1 uncultured Kiloniellaceae bacterium
GCATTGTGGCCGTCGGGCGTCAGGCCGAAGGGCACGGCGGTGAAGAAGGGGCTGGCCGGGAGCTTGCCGGCCCAGAAGAAGGAGGCGGTATGGCCGAGTTCGGCGACGCCGCCGGCCACCGCGTCGAAAACCTCGAAGGCCGGCACGATCTCGCCGGCGCCGAAGACCTCGACCCTGAGCGAACCGTCGCTCATGGCCGTGATCGCCTCGGCCAGACGCCGTGCCGTGGTACCCGGGCCGGGCGCATCCTTGGGCCAGGAGGTGATCATGCGCCAGCGCCGACCTTCCTGCGCATACGCCGGCGCGGACAGGCCGGCGGCAAGGGCGCCGACGCCGCCGGCGAGAAGGCCGCGTCGCGAGACGGCGGACTTTTGCGATGGAGTCGCGGAATTGGAACGGTCGGTCACGCTGCAACCTCCCTACGCTGGTCCGAGCCAGATCAGGTTCGATGGGTCTGCTCTCAGCCCGCGCGCAACGCCCGAACGGCGGCGCGGGCACCCCAGGTCATCTGCCGTCGAACATGACAGGCACGGCTGGGACTGTCAAAAACGGCCGCTCTTGCCAAGCCCTGTGCTTCTGCTAGACACCTCGCCATCCCAGAGCACACAAGGGTCAGCGGGGCGACGGCATGACGGGGCAGAGCGAAATGTCCGAGAGCGCGCGCACCACGGCGCGCATCCTGATCGAGATCGGCGCGGTCCTCTTCCGGCCCGAAGACCCCTTTACCTTCACTTCGGGCCGGATCAGCCCGGTCTACGTCGATTGTCGCCGCATCATCTCCTATCCGCGGGCGCGCGCCCGGCTGATGGACCTGGCGGTGGAGACCATCACCGGGACCGCCGGCTTCGAGTCGCTCGATGCCGTGGCCGGCGGCGAGACCGCGGGCATCCCCTTCGCGGCCTGGATCGCCGAGCGCCTGGGCCTGCCCATGCTCTACGTGCGCAAGCAGCCCAAGGGCTTCGGCCGCGACGCGCAGATCGAGGGCCACATGCCCGAAGGCAGCCGGGTCCTTCTGGTCGAGGATCTGGCGACCGACGGCGGCTCCAAGCTCGCCTTCGTCGAGGCGCTGCGCCAGGCGGAGGCCGAGGTCGCCCATGCCTTCGTGATCTTCCACTACGGCATCTTTCCGCAGGCCCTGCTCGACCTCGCGGAACGCGGGGTCACCCTGCATGCGCTGGCGACCTGGTGGGACGTTCTCCAGGTCGCGGAGGAGACCCGCTACCTCGACGCGGCCGGCCTCGCCGCCGTGCGCGCCTTCCTTGAGGATCCCAACGCCTGGTCCGCGGCGCGCGGCGGCGCGGCGGGGTGACCGCAAGCCCATGACGGCGGGGCCATGACACAGGGACCGCGCGCCGAGACCGCCCTTTCAGTACGCGGCCTGCGTGCGCGCGGCCTGGAGCACGTGAGCTTCGATCTGGCCCGCGGCGAATGTCTTGCCGTTCGCGGTGCCTCGGGTTCCGGCAAGACGCTGCTGCTGCGCGCGATCGCCGACCTCGACCCCAATGACGGCGAGCTCTACGTCAGGGGCGATGCGCGCACGACCATGAGCGCGCCGCGCTGGCGTCGCCGGGTCGGCTTCCTGGCGACCGAGTCGGGCTGGTGGGCCGAACGGGTCGGCGAGCACTTCGCGGACTGGAGCAAGGCGGAATCGGCGATCGCCGCCCTCGGCCTGCCGTCCGATTGCCGGGCCTGGACGGTGCGGCGCCTCTCGACCGGCGAGCGGCAGCGCCTGGCCCTCGCCCGCAGCCTGGCGGTCGAGCCCGACGTGCTGCTGCTCGACGAGCCGACCTCGGCGCTCGACGCCGAGGCGGCAACGGCCGTCGAGCGGCTGGTGGCCGATCAGCTGGAGCAGGGTTGGGCCGCACTCTGGGTGACGCACGACGACGCACAGGCAGAGCGGGTTGCACATCGGCGTCTGCTGGTCGAGCACGGCCATGTCCGCGAGGTCGCGCCGTGAACCAGGCCGGCTACCTCGAGCTCGGTTATCTCGACTTGGCGATCGCCGGCGCGCTGGTGCTGATCAACGGCGCCGTCTCGGTCGCGCTGCGGCTCGGCCTGGCGCGCAGCTTGATGGTCGCTGTGGTCCGGATGATCGTCCAGCTGTGGCTGATCGGCCTTGTGCTGACCGAGCTGTTCGCGCTGCAGTCGCCGCTGTGGACCGGTCTGGCCGCCCTCGCCATGGTGCTCTTTGCCGGCCGTGAGATCATGGCCCGACAGGAGCGTCCGCTGGCCGGGTGGTGGCGCTACGGTCTGGGCACCGGCGCGATGCTGCTGGCCGCCGCGGTGGTCACGATCTTCGCTCTCAACACCGCGGTCCGCCCGGACCCCTGGTACGCGCCGCGCTATGCCCTGCCCCTGCTCGGCATGGTCCTCGGCAACACCATGACGGCGATCGCCCTCGGCTTGAGCACCCTGAGCGACCGCCTGGCACGCGAGCGCGCGGCGGTCGAGGCGCGGCTCGCGCTCGGCGCGACCCGGGGCGAGGCAATGTCGACCGTCGTGCAGGGTGCCCTGCGCACCGCATTGATGCCGATCGTCAACGCCATGGCGGCCACCGGCCTGGTCGCCCTGCCCGGCATGATGACCGGCCAGATTCTGGCCGGCGCGGCGCCGACCGAAGCCGTCAAGTATCAGATCCTGATCATGTTCCTGATCGCCGGCAGTACGGCGCTGGGCGCGGTCAGCGCCGTGCTGCTGGGAAGCCGACGACTGAGCGACCGGCGCCACCGCCTGCGTCTCGACCGGCTCGCCGCGGCGGCGCAGTGAGGCGCCGGCGGCGCGAAGCCGCGCGCGCCGGATCGGCGTTTTTCACATGGACAGTTCGGACGGAAGCGGCACAGTGAACCTGCAGGCTCGGCGCCGGCGGGTTCAGCGCGCGTCGGCGCGCCCCTCCTCGATCACGTGACCGCGCAGCAGATAGAACTGCGAGGCCACGAAGGCGAAGGTCAGACCGAGGATGCCGAAGACCTTGAAGTTCACCCAGAGGTCGGTCGACTGGGTGCGCCAGACGACCTCGTTGAGCGCCGCCATGACCGCGAAGAAGGCGGCGTAGCGGAAGGTCAGGATGCGCCAGCCGGCGTCGTCGAGCGGCCAGACGGCGTGCAGCAGGGGTTTAAGCAGCGGCCGGCGGAACAGCAG
>CAZDBC010000392.1:0-3731 GCA_964503295.1 uncultured Kiloniellaceae bacterium
TCAAGCAGTTCCAGGAGGAATTCCTGGCGAAGTACGTCAAAGAAGACAGCACCGACGCCAAGGACGTGGCCTTTGTCGCGATTGTCAAAGAAGCCAAGTGCAACGTGTGCCACATGGGCAGGAGCAAGAAGGACCGCAACCCCTATGGCTCCGAGCTCTCGAAACTCCTCGACCGCAAGGCCGATCAGGTCGGCCTGGTAGTAGGTCTCGGCCTCAGCGATCGGCGGCAGGGCGCCGCGCTCGAGGTAGACCCGCGTGCCCTTGAGCGCCTCGGCCTGATCGCGCGTCTCGACGCCGGCGATGCGCGCCAGCAAGACGCCCCGGCCCCGGCCGGCGACCGTGAGGGTGAAGCGGCGCGCGCCGGCCGCGTCGCTCAGCGGGCCGTAGTCGGCAATCGCCTCGGGCGTCTCGGTGAAGCTGCGCAGCTTGACCAGGCCGCGCACCCCGTGCGCCCCGGCGATCACCCCGACCTGGACGCGGCGCTCCGCCACGGGCCGCGGCGCCGCCTCAGGCGGGCTGGCTCTCGCCCTCGACCTCGGCGGCGGCGCGCTTGGCCTCCTCGGCCGCCTCCATGCGCTCGCGCGCCTTCTGGCCCGGCAGGTGCTTCTTGGTCTGCTTGGGGATCTCGCGCGGCCGCACCAGGTCGACCGCGGCCAGGAAGCGAGTCACCCGGTCGCTCGGCGTGGCGCCGACCGAGAGCCAGTGCTTGGCGCGCTCCACGTCGAGACGCACGCGTCCCGGGTTGTCGCGTTCCAGCATGGGGTCGTAGGTGCCTATCTTCTCGATGAAGCGGCCGTCGCGCGGGCTGCGGCTGTCGGCCACCACGATGCGGTAGAACGGACGCTTCTTGGCGCCGCCGCGGGCGAGACGAATACGCAGGGACATGAGTCTACTCCTTGGTCTTGCTCTGCAGTTGGCGATGGGATCTGCGGGTGTCAGGGCGCCGCATGGCACACGGCCTGCAGCTTGTTGCCCTCGGGGTCGCGCACGTAGGCGCCGTAGTAGTGCTCACCGTAGCGCGGGCGCGGGCCGGGCGCGCCCTCGTCGCGGCCGCCTTCGGCCAGGGCGACCTCGTGGAAGCGCGCCACCGCCGCCCGGTCGGGCGCCAGGAAGGCGATGTGGAAGCCGTTGCCGGCGCTCGCCGGCCGGCCGTCCCAGGGACGGTGGATCGAGACGTTCGGCCTCTGGTGGTCGGCGTGGCCGTAGCCGACGTGGTCGTCGGCGTCGAACAGATGCACGAGGCCGAGACAGCCCAGCACCCTGTCGTAGAAGGCGCGCGCCCGCTCCAGGTCGTTGCTGCCCAGGGTGACGTGCGACAGGCCGGCCTGGCCCGGCGCCATGCTCCGGCCCCGGCCGTAGTGCACCGCCTGCAGCTTGTTGCCGTCGGGGTCGCGCAGGTAGGCCGCGTAGTAGTCGGGCGCGTAGCGCCGGCGCAGGCCCGGCGCGCCCTCGTCGCGGCCGCCCGCGGCCAGCCCCGCCGCGTGGAAGGCGTCAACGGCGCCTCGGTCGGGCGCCAGAAAGGCGACATGGCTGCCGTTGCCGGCGGAGGCCGGGCCGCCGTCGAAGGGGCGCGTCACCCTGAACCAGGGCCGGCTTCCACCCGCCGCCGCGTAGACCGTCAGGTTCGGAAAGCGCGCGAGCACCTCGAGGCCGAGCGGGCGCAGAAGCGCGCCGTAGAAGGCGCGTGCGCGGTCGACATCGTCGGTGCCGGCGGTGAGGTGGCTGATCACTGCATGCCTCCGAAACCGCCAGGGCCACCCGGGCCGCCCGGGCCGCCGGGCCCACCCATGCCGGGCGGCATCATGCCGCCCATGCCGCCGCGCATCATGCCTTTCTTGCCGAGCTTCTTGACCCGCTTCATCATCTTCTGGGCCTGCTCGTGCTGCTTCAGCAGCTTGTTGACTTCCTGGACGCTGGTGCCCGAGCCGCGCGCGATGCGCTGGCGCCGCGAGGCCTTGATGAGCTCCGGGCGCGCCCGCTCCTTCGGCGTCATCGAGTCGATGATCGCGAGCTGGCGCTTGACCATGCCGTCGTCGAGCTTGGCGTCCTTCATCTTCTGCTTGATGTCGGGTACCCCTGGCATCCCGGGCAGCATGGTCAGCATCTTCTGCAGGCCGCCCATCTTGGTGAGCTGACGGAGCTGCTGGGCCATGTCGTTCATGTCGAACTTGCCCTTCTCCATCTTCTTGAGGAGCTTCTCGGCGTCCTCCTGCTCGATGGTCTCGGCCGCCTGCTCGACCAGCGAGACGATGTCGCCCATGCCCAGGATGCGCGAGGCGACGCGGTCGGGATGGAAGGCCTCCAGCGCGTCGAGTTTCTCGCCGACGCCGAGCAGCTTGATCGGGCAGCCGGTGACCGCGCGCATGGACAGCGCCGCGCCGCCGCGCGCGTCGCCGTCGACGCGGGTCAGCACGATGCCGGTCAAGCCGACCTGGTCGCGGAAGTTCTCGGCCACGGTGACCGCGTCCTGGCCGGTCATGGCGTCGGCCACCAGCAGGGTCTCGTGCGGCCTGGTGGCGTCGCGCACGGCCGCGACCTCGGCCATCAGCTCGGCGTCGATGGCGAGGCGCCCGGCGGTGTCGAGCAGCACCACGTCGTAGCCCTCGAGCGCGGCGGTCTGGCGCGCGCGCTTGCCGATCGCCACCGGCGGCTCGCCCGGGACGATGTCCAGGCAGCGCACGCCGGTCTGCTCGCCGAGCAGGCGCAGCTGCTCCTGCGCCGCCGGCCGGCGGGTGTCGAGCGAGGCCATCATGACCTTCTTCTTCTCGCGCTCGGAGAGGCGCCTGGCGATCTTGGCCGTGGTCGTGGTCTTGCCCGAGCCCTGCAGGCCGACCAGCATGACGACCACCGGCGGCGTCGCCCTGAGGTCGATCGCGCTGGCCTCGCCGCCCAGCATCTCGACCAGCTGGTCGTTGACGATCTTGACCACCATCTGGCCCGGCGTGACCGAGCGCAGCACCTCCTGGCCGACCGCGCGCTCCTTGACCCGGGCGATGAAGTCCTTGACCACCGGCAGGGCGACATCGGCCTCGAGCAGCGCGATGCGCACCTCGCGCAGGGCGGCCTCGACGTCCTCGTCGCTCAGCGCGCCGCGCCGGGTCAGCTTCTTGAAGACGCCCGACAGGCGGTCCTGAAGGCTCTCGAACATGCGCGCGTCAGATCCTCGTCCAGCGGCCGATGCGGCCAACGCGAAAGGCGCCAGTGCGCGACACTCGCGGACTGGCGGAGCTCCCCGCTCGCTGGCGGGGACCCAGGTCGGCTCGAATTGGCCTGAGTTGGCCGGAAGGTATGGAGGACGGCCCGCCCGGTCAAGCCGAAAGGGGCGGGAGATCAAGCCGTCGCAGGCTCACCCCTCGGCCCCGCCGGGCCCGCCCAGCCAGGTCGGAATGTCCTGCTTCCAGGCGAGAACGCGCACGATCTCGACGGACTTTGCCCTCCGATAGATCGCTGCATAGCGATTGCCGAAGGCCGGCCAGAAGAAGACGTCGGCCGCCGGAAGGTCACGGCGCCGATGCCCGATATGCGGACTTTGGGCAACCTGGTCGAAGGCGCGATAGAGCTCCTCGATCAGCCGGCGGGCAGCTTCCGGATTTTCCTGGGCGAAATACGCGGCAGCCCGGTCGATATCGTCGAGCGCCGCCGGGGCGACGAGGTAGCGCCGGCTCACCCCTGCGGATCGTACTTCGCCGCCAGGCGTTTATCGAGCCGGCGGCGGCTTTCCGCCCGCGCCT
>CAZDBC010000393.1:0-3730 GCA_964503295.1 uncultured Kiloniellaceae bacterium
GCCGTCGTTGCCGGCGGCGCCGGCCTGCCGCTGGTTCTCTTCGCGACTCTCTCGGTGCTGCTCAGCACCGGCGCCCTGCCGGCCGAGAACATGCTGCTCTCGCGCAGCACGCCTGGCCGCTATCAGAGCCTCGCCTTCGGGCTCAAATTTGTCATCGCCTTCGGCGTCGCGCCGCTCGCGATCTGGTTCTCTTCCTGGATCAAGGGTGCGACCGGTGACTTCTTCTGGCTGTTCGTCGTCCTCGCCGGCTTCGCCGCGCTGGCGACGCTCTGCGCGCTGCTCCTGCCGGCCGAACGGCGCTCGGCCCGTCCGCACGCGGTTGCAGCGGAGTAGGCATGGCTGGCGAAGGACAGTCCGGCGGTTTCGCCCTCGACCGTCTCGACCATCTGGTCCTGACGGTGCGCGACCTCGAGGCGACCTGCGATTTCTATGTTCGCGTTCTGGGCATGGAGCTGCGCCGCTTCGGCGAAGGGCGCAGTGCGCTTCATTTCGGCCGGCAGAAGATCAACCTGCATCCGGCCGGCGGCGACATCCGGCCGGCCGCAGCCAGCCCCACGCCGGGATCGGCCGACCTCTGCTTTGTCACCGGGACGCCGCTCGAGGCGGTGCAGCAGCACATCGAGGCGCAAGGTGTCGCGATCGAGGAGGGGCCGGTCGAGCGCATGGGCGCGACCGGGCCGATCCGCTCGCTCTACCTGCGCGACCCCGACGGCAACCTGATCGAGATCAGCAACGAGCTCTGAGCCTCCGTGGCCGCCTATTCGGCGGCGCGGCGGGCCTCCGCCAGGGCGCGCGTGAGCGCCTGGTCGAGGTCCTCGATGATGTCCTCGGCCGTCTCCAGGCCGATCGACAGGCGGACCACGTCGGGGCCGGCGCCGGCCGCCGCCTGCTGCTCCGGGGTCAGCTGGCGGTGGGTCGTCGATGCCGGGTGCAGGATCAGCGACCGGGTGTCGCCGATGTTGGCCAGATGCGAGATCAGCTCGCAGTTCTCGACCACCCGCACGCCGGTTTCGTAACCGCCCTCGACCCCGAAGGTGAAGACCGACCCGGCGCCCCTGGGCAGGTACTTCTCGGCCAACCGGCGATAGGGGCTGGAGGGCAGGGCGGCGCAGGACACCCAGGCGACGGCGGGATGGCCTTCCAGGAACTCCGCCACCTTCAGGGCGTTGGCGCAGTGCCGCTCCATGCGCAGCGACAAGGTCTCGGTGCCGAGCAGCGTCTGGAAGGCGTTCATCGGCGCCATCGTGGCGCCAAGGTCGCGCAGGCCCACGGCATGGGCCTGCATGGTGAAGGCCATGTCGCCGAAGGTCTCGTAGAAGTTCAGGCCGTGATAGGCCGGCTCGGGCGCGCTGAGGCCCGGGAACTTGTCGTTCTGCGCCCAGTCGAAGCGGCCGCTGTCGACGACGCAGCCGCCGACCGAGGTGCCGTTGCCCGACAGGAACTTGGTGGTCGAATGGACGACCAGGTCGGCGCCCCATTCGATCGGCCGGCAGAGGTAGGGCGTCGCCATGGTGTTGTCGACGATGAGCGGCAGGCCAGCGGCGTGCGCGATCCCGGCCAGCGGCTCGAGGTCGCTCACCACCCCGCCCGGATTGGCCAGGCTCTCGACGAAGATGGCCTTGCACTCCGGCGTGACCGCCGCGCGCACGGCCTCCAGGTCGTCGACGTCGACGAAACGGACCTGCCAGCCGAACCTCTTGAACGACTTGCCGAACTGGGTGATCGAGCCGCCGTAGAGCCGGTTCGAGGCGACGAAGACGTCACCCGGCTGCATCAGGGCGAAAAAGGCCAAGATCTGGGCGGCGTGGCCGGAGGCGCAGCAGGTCGCGCCGCGCCCACCCTCCAGGTTGGCGATCCGCTCCTCCAGGACCGCGACCGTCGGGTTGGTCAGGCGCGAATAGATGAATCCGAAGGTCTGCAGGTTGAACAGCGAGGCCGCGTGGTCGGCGTCGTGGAAGACGTAGGAGGTGTTCTGGAAGATCGGCGTCTGGCGCGCCCCGGTGATCGGCTCGGGCTGGCTGCCGGCATGGATCATCCGGGTCTCGAAGCCGTAGTCTTCGGCCTTCTTGCCGACCATCAGAGCTGGACTCTGCGTCGCTTGCTGGTGATCACGCCGCTGTTGAAGCCGCCCCAGCTCATCTCGCTGTGCAGACGGCCGAACTCGATCTTGGGGCAGCGATCCATGACCACCTTCAGGCCGGCCGCCTCGGCCGCCGCCGCGGCCTCGCGGTTGATCACGCCGAGCTGCATCCAGATGACCTCGATGCCCTTCTCTTCGGCCACCGCGATCGCCTCTTCGACGATCGGTCCCGCCGCCGCCGAATTGCGAAAGATGTCAACCATCTGGAAGCGTCCGGGTATCTCCGCCAGATTGGCGTAGACCCGTTCGCCCAGGATCTCCTCGCCGGCCGCGCGCGGGTTGACCGGGATGACCCGGTAGCCCTTCTCCTGCAGATACTTCATGGCGAAGTAACTGGGCCGGTTCCAGTTCGGACTGGCCCCGACCATGGCAATCGTGTCCACCGACTCCAGGATGTCGAGGATCTGGCGGTTGGAATAGTCGAGGTCGTGCACCATCGTTGCGTCCATGGCCCCTATTTAGCCATGATGCGCCGGCTTCGACAGCGAAATCTCCCCTCACCCGCGGCCACGGCGCGCAGGCCGCGGGACGGGCCGGTTTGCCGCCGAGGCTTGCCCGCAATTGTCACGACGAGGCGCCATGAAGACCGACCAGCCGATCCCGATCCGCCTGAGCGATTACCGCCCGCCGAGCTATCTGGTCGACAGCCTCGACCTGGTCTTCGAGCTGGAGCCGAAGGCCACGCGGGTGACGGCGACCAGCCGGCTGCGCCGCAATCCGGCGCAGGCCGGGACGGACGCGTCGCCGCCGCTCGTCCTCGACGGCGAGGACCTGCAGCTCGTCTCGCTGGCGCTCGACGGGCGCGAGCTGACGGGGACCGACTATCGCCTCGACGATTCGGGTCTGACACTGCCTGCGCCGCCCGAGCGCTTCATCCTCACGGTCGTCACCGAGATCGACCCGGCGGACAACACGCGGCTCGAGGGACTCTATCTGTCCGGTGGCAATTTCTGCACCCAGTGCGAGGCCGAGGGCTTCAGGCGCATCACCTTCTTCCTCGACAGGCCCGACGTCATGACCGTCTATCGCACGACGATCCGCGCCGACAAGGCGCGCTATCCGGTGCTGCTGTCGAACGGCAACCTCGTCGAGGCGGGCGATCTCCCGCCGGCGGCGGGCGGGCCCGAGCGCCACTATGCCGTCTGGGAGGATCCCCATCCCAAGCCCTGCTACCTCTTCGCGCTGGTGGCCGGAGATCTGGCCAGGGTCGAGGACCGCTTCGTCACCATGTCGGGCCGCGAAGTGGCGCTGCGCATCTTCGTCGAGCACGGCAACGAGGGGCGCTGCGCCTATGCCATGGACGCCCTGAAGCGCGCCATGCGCTGGGACGAGGAACGCTACGGTCTCGAGTACGACCTCGACCTCTTCAACATCGTCGCGGTCGGCGACTTCAACATGGGGGCGATGGAAAACAAGAGCCTCAACATCTTCAACGCCAAGTACATCCTGGCGAACCCCGAGACCGCGACCGACGGCGACTACGCCTTCATCGAATCGATCGTCGCCCACGAGTACTTCCACAACTGGACCGGCAACCGGGTGACCTGCCGCGACTGGTTTCAGCTCAGCCTGAAGGAGGGCCTGACGGTC
>CAZDBC010000394.1:0-3724 GCA_964503295.1 uncultured Kiloniellaceae bacterium
ACCATCGAGGACCTGGTCGAGGAGATCGTCGGCGAGATCGAGGACGAGCACGACGTCGAGGCCGGTCCCAAGCTGGTCGAGCTGTCGGATGGCTCGCTCGTCGCCGACGCCCGGCTGGAGATCGACGAGTTCGAGCGGCGCTTCGGCCCGGTGCTGACCGACGAGGAGCGCGAGGAGGACATCGACACGCTCGGCGGCCTCCTTTTTTACTTGGCAGACCGGGTGCCGACGCGCGGCGAGTTGCTTGCGCACGAAGGCAGCGGGATCAGCTTCGAGGTGCTCGACGCAGACCCGCGGCGGGTGCGGCGGGTGCGCGTGCGCAATCTGCCCCGGCCCGCTGTCGCGAGCGGGGATGGCTGACCTGGCCGCGCCGGCCGGGCCCGGCCGCCTCGCGCGCGTGGTCGAGGCCTGGATCGGCCTGACCGGCTGGAGGCGGGCTTTCGCGGCGGCTCTGTGCGGAGCGCTGGTTACGGCGGCCATGCCGCCGCTTCATCTCGTGCCGCTGCTTCTGGTCGCGGTGCCCGGCCTGCTCTTGCTGTTGGACGGCGTCGGCCGCCTGCGCAGTGCCTTCGGGGTCGGCTGGTGGTTCGGTTTCGGCCACTTCGCGACCGGTCTTTACTGGGTCGGGATCGCCTTTTTGGTGGAGGCGGAGCGCTACGCCGCGGTCATGCCGCTGGCGGTGCTTGCGCTGACCGGCGGCCTCGCGCTCTTTCCGGCGGTCGCTGTCGCGCTCGCCTGGCGCCTTTCGGCGCGACCGCCGGTGCGGCTCTTTCTGCTCGCGGGTTTCTGGTTGGTCGCCGAATGGCTGCGCGCGACCGTCTTCACCGGTTTTCCCTGGAACCTGCTGGGCAGCATCTGGACCTTCGCCCCGGTCATGCTGCAGCCCGCCGCCCTGTTCGGCGTCTGGGGCCTGTCCGTCATGACGCTGCTCGCCGCCGGCGCGCCCGTCTTGTTGCGGCCCGCCGCGCGCGCCAGCCGACCGGTCGGCTCGCGCGCCTTGGCCGCCGCGCTGCTGGCGCTGCCGCTGGCGGCCTGGGTCGGCGGCGCGCTGCGCCTTGCCGAAGCGCCGGACCCGGCGGCCGACCGCGTGCCGGACGTGCGCCTGCGGCTGGTCCAGCCGGCCATCCCCCAGGACCTCAAGTGGCATCCGGACCTGCGCATCGGTCACGTTGCGCGCCAGTTGGCAATGACCCGCGAGCCGGGTTTCGAAACGGTCAGCCACGTCGTCTGGCCGGAAGCGGCGGTGCCCTTCCTGTTGTCCGAGGAAGGCGAGCTGCGACGCGAGCTGGCGCGTGCGGTTCCGCCGGGTGGGCTCCTTTTGACCGGGGCGCCGCGCGGCCAGCGCAGGGAGGACGGCAGTCTCGCACGCTTGTGGAACAGCCTTTATCTGTTGGGACCGGACGGCGAGCTGCGCGGGCACTACGACAAGTTTCACCTCGTGCCCTTCGGCGAATACATGCCGCTGCGCTGGATCCCGGGGCTCGAGAAGCTGGCCGTCGGCCAGCTCGACTTCAGTTCCGGCCCCGGTCCGGTCACCCTGTCCGGAACCGGGCTGCCGCCTTTCAGCCCGCTCATCTGCTATGAGGTGATCTTTCCCGGTCGGGTGACCGCCGAGGGCGGGCCGCGCCCCCAGTGGCTGCTCAACCTGACCAACGACGCCTGGTTCGGGACCAGCAGCGGGCCCTACCAGCACCTCGCCGCGGCGCGCCTGCGCGCGGTGGAGGAGGGTCTGCCGCTTGTCCGCGTCGCCAACAACGGCATCAGCGCCGTGATCGACGGCTACGGACGCATGCGGGCCCGACTCGGCCTCGATGCCGTCGGCGTGGTCGACAGCCCGCTGCCGCGCGCCCTGCCAGCGACCCCTTTCGCGCGCCTGGGGGACTTCGCCGTACTCGCGCTGGTTGCCGCCTGCCTTGTGATGGCTGGCGCTTGCGAAGCGGTGGGGCGAAGGCGTAGTGTCGCGTAGCGAAGAGGTTCGTCCCGTAAATCGGAACGGATCAGTCTCGCGGGGTGGTTCGGGTGCTCACAAGTGCCTCGGGCCATATGGGGCAACTGTGGTAGTGTGTCTGGGGTCGGGCACTGCTCAAACGAGAGAGAAACACCGTCATGAGCGCGGAACGTCCAGCCCACGGTCGGGGCAGCGGTAAGCCCAATCCGATCGATGTCCACGTCGGGCAGCGCGTGCGCCTGCGCAGAACCCTGCTCGGAATGAGCCAGGAGAAGCTGGGCGAGGCGATCGGCCTGACCTTTCAGCAGGTCCAGAAGTACGAACGCGGCGCGAACCGCATCGGGGCCAGCCGGCTCTTTGACCTGTCGCGTGTCCTCGATGTGCCGGTCGGCTATTTCTTCGAGGACATGGCCAACGGCGTCGCGCAGCGCGCTCCGGCGGCGGTCGGCGGGCTGGCCGAGGCGGCCGAGCCCTACGAGCCCGATCCCATGGCCAAGCGCGAGACCCTGGAGCTTGTGCGCGCCTACTACCGGATCGGCGATCCCCAGGTGCGCAAACGCTTGTTCGAGATGACCAAGGCGCTGGCGGCCGCCGAGCGACAGGGCTGAGCCTCGACCTCGGGGTGCGGAACCCGCCTTGCGGCGGGCGAAAAACCTTGAGCCGGTCTGGCAAAATCTGCAACATGCGCCGCGCTCGCGCGAGGGGCCGCGGATGGCCTCCTTTCGCCCGCCACGCCCGGCGGCCTGCCGGGCCCGCCGCCGTGCAGTCCTCGACCCGGCAGCAACAATACCAACGTCGTTCCTACGGGGGTTGCAGGTGCGTCAAGGAAACTTCCTGTTCACCAGCGAATCGGTTGCCGAGGGGCATCCGGACAAGGTCTGCGACCGCATTTCCGATGCCGTGGTCGATCTCTTTCTGAGCCACGATCCGGAATCGCGGGTGGCGGTGGAGACCCTGACCACGACCAATCTCATCGTGCTCGCCGGCGAGGTGCGCGGCCCGGCCGCCGTATCTACGGATCTGATCGAGGAGACGGCGCGCGCGGCCGTGCGCGACATCGGCTACGAGCAGCACGGCTTCCACTGGCACAAGGCGAAGTTCAAGAGCTACATCCACGAGCAGTCCAAGGACATCGCGCTCGGAGTGGACGCCGCGGGCAACAAGGACGAGGGCGCTGGCGACCAGGGCATCATGTTCGGCTATGCCTGTCGCGAGACCGAGGGCCTGATGCCGGCGCCGATCTATCTCGCTCACAACATCCTGAAGTCGCTCGCCGAGGCTCGCCACAGCGGCGCCAGCCCGGGGCTCGGCCCTGACGCCAAGAGCCAGGTGACGCTCGAGTATCGCGACGGCAAGCCGGTCCGCGCGACCTCGGTCGTGGTCTCGACCCAGCACGACGAGGCGCTCGAGACCGACCAGGTGCGCGAACTGGTCCGGCCCCACGTGGTCAACACCCTGCCCGACGGCTGGATGTGCCCGGAGGAGGATTTCTACGTCAATCCGACCGGGCGCTTCGTGATCGGCGGTCCGGATGGCGACGCGGGCCTGACCGGCCGCAAGATCATCGTCGACACCTACGGCGGAGCGGCGCCGCATGGCGGCGGTGCCTTCTCCGGCAAGGACCCGACCAAGGTCGACCGCTCGGCCGCCTACGCCGCCCGGTATCTGGCCAAGAACGTCGTCGCCGCCGGGCTGGCGGACAAGTGCATGATCCAGCTCTCCTATGCGATCGGCGTCAGCCAGCCGCTGTCGGTCTATGTCGAGACCTGGGGCACC
>CAZDBC010000395.1:0-3704 GCA_964503295.1 uncultured Kiloniellaceae bacterium
TATTCTGCGGCCGGCGGGAGGGCGCCGGCCCCGTCATGCCGGCCCAGAAACCGGTTCAGCATTGCCCGCAACCGAGCCGGCGGAACCGGTTTGTGCAGGAGGTGAATGCCGTGCTCGCGCGCATCGCGCAGGCCCTCCGGCGCGGTATCCCCGCTAATCAGAAAGGCCGGGATCGGCGCGCCCAGTTCGTCGCGCAACCGCTCGATGGCCGCGATACCGCTCTGCCCGTCGGCCAGGCGATAGTCCGAGACGATCAGATCCGGATCGAGGCTTTGCGCCGCAAGCGCGGTCAGCGCCGAGTGCGCGCACCGCGCGGGGGCCACCCGGCAACCCCAGTCATGCAGGATCCCCCTCATGCCTTCGAGGACCAGCGGGTCGTCGTCGATCACCACGACGACCTTTCCGACCAGCGGATCCGCGACCACCGGGTGCGGCGGCATGTCCGCCGCCGTACACCCGGAAACGGCCACGGGCAGGCCGATGGAAAAGCGGGATCCCCGACCGGGCTGCGAGTCCACCTCGATCGGGTGATCGAGGAGGCGCGCGAGGCCCTGGACGATCGAAAGGCCGAACCCGAGTCCGCCGCCGCGGCCGGCCGCCTGCTGGGGTGCGAGCTGGACGAAAGCGCCGAACACGGACTGCTTCTGCTTCTCCGGAATTCCGGGACCGCTGTCGTACACGTCGATGCGCAAGCGGTCGCCGCGGCGCCGGCAGCCGACGAGGATGCCGCCGCGATCGGTATACTGCACGGCGTTGGAAACCAGGTTCAACAGTATCCGCTCGAGCAGCACGAAATCGCTGCGCACCCATGACTTGCTCGGCAGCACGCGAAAGCGCAGCCCTTTTGCGCGCGCAGCCTCTGCGAAAGTCGTTTCCACCCGGGCCAGCAACGACTCGATGGGAAATTCGGTCGGGTTGGCCTCAAGCACGCCGGCGTCGAGCTTCGCCATGTCGAGCAGGGAGTCGAAGAGCTCGTTCATCGATGCGACGGCGTCGTCGATGCGACCGAAGAGCCGGCTGCGCCGTTCGTCATCGGCTTCTCGGTGCAACTGTGCGACCAGCAGGTTGAGCGCCTGAAGGGGCTGGCGCAGGTCGTGACTGGCCGAGACAAGGAAGTGCGACTTGTAGCGGTTCGCGCTCTCGAGCTGCCGGCTGGTTTCCTCGACCTCGGCAAACAGCCGCGCATTGTTGATGGCGAGCACGGATTGCGCGGCAAGGGTCTGAAGAAGCTCGATTGTGCGCCTGGGAAACTCGCCGGGCTGTTTGCGTTGAACCGCCAGAGCGCCGACCATCCGGCCGGCGCCGAGCAGCGGGACGAGCAGCAAGGCTCGGTGGCCTGTCTGCACGACTCCCCGGGCGAGCTCGGATGCGGCATCACCCCGCAGATCGGCAATCGGAACCGGGATACCCCGCGCCAGGGTCGCGCCAATTGCTGTCTCTCCAAGGCGCAGCAACAATTCTCCGGCGTCCGGCTCCGACTTTGGATCAACGCCGGATGTCGCGCGCAATCGTAGGGCTCGGGCGTCGTCGTCATAGACATAGATCGCGCCGGCATCGGACTCCGAGAGCTCGGTCGCCTTGGCGACGATTGTCGTAAGCACCGTCTCAAGATTGACCGTCGAGTTGACTGCCTGGCTAACTTCGCCCAGTGCCCGCAATTCGGCCACCGATTGTGCCAGGGCGGCAGTCCGTTCCTCGACCTTCCTTTCAAGGCGTTCGGCCTCCCGGGCCCGTTCGGCCAGCAGCTCGTCGCGTTCGAGCGTGTTGCGCCGGAAGACTTCGACGGCACGCGCCATCGCCGCGATCTCGTCGGTTCCCTCGACCTCAAGCGGCGTCCCGAGCCTGCCTCCGGCAATCGCCGACATGCCATGGCTCAGCGCGCCCAGACGGCGGGCGATGCTGCGTCCGACGTAGAGCCAGACGATCACGATCGAGGTCACCAGGCTGAGCAGGGCCGCCGCAACGAGTGCCTGGCCGCTGAGCCGTTGAACGGACAGAGCATCCTCGATCGCCGAGGTGACGTCACGCCTGGCTGCGGCACCCAGTTCATCGACGGCGGTCTCGAGACGGACCGAGAGCCGACCGATTGCGGCAAGCCGTTCGCTCCCCTCGGCAACCAGGCTCAGCTCCTGCTTCCGGGTGGCGATGACGCCGTCGGGCGCACGGGCGAGTTCCTCCAACCTGGCGACCTGCGCCAGAAGCAGCGCGGAGAGTCGCTGATCGAGCTCGGCGGCCAACGATTCCAACTCGTCGAACGCGATCCCGAGCTGAAACTCGAGGGTCTGCAGGCGCTCGAGCCGATCCGTGGTCGAGCCCTCGGCCAGCATATCCACGACCGAGGAGGTTCGCGCCCGGATGTCCTGCAGGTTCCGCTGCTGAGCAATCAGGCCGGCAAGCCGCGCGGGAGTCTTGTGCGCGGAGCCGGATGCCGCGGCCCGATCGTCCGCCAGTCCGGCGATCTCGCTGTCGACGATCTGCAGCCAGGGCGTCAGCAGGCGCTTGGCCTCGGCATTGATAGCGAAGAGCTCGCGGCGCAGCCGGCCCAGACGCTCGGCAGTCTCGAGACGTCGGGCGACGATCTGCTCGAGGGCGTCGAGCGCATCCGCCAGATCAGCCACGACGACTTCGAGGCTGGCCAGCGACGGGAGCGAGGCCTGCGAGCCCTTGAGATCGTCCAGGATGGCGTGCAGGCCCTCGATCTCGGCGGTCAGCTCGGCCTTGACTTCGTTGCGGCGGGTGCGCTCTCTGGTGGCGAGCAGCGCCGGTGCCGCGGCAATGATGCGCTCGGCCGAACGAGAAATCTCGATCGCGGACAATGCCGGCGGAACGCGACTGTCGACGATCTGCGCGGCGAAGGCGTGACGGAGGCCCAGGCGAGCGATGACCGACTGGTCGCGCTCATCGACGAGGCCACCCGAGTCATCGACAAGGCGACCGGCTGGTTCTTCGAGCCGCGCGCGGCGACCTTCCGCCTCGACGGGAGGGCCGCGCCGAGCATCGAGCCTCCGGTGCCCTCGATCCGCGTCGATCGGCTGGCACTCGAGGGTTCCGTGCTGTCCCTGGACCCGGAGGGCCTGGTCGTGGTCGGCGCCCCCGTGCAGCCCGGCTTCGATGGGCCGCGCTTCACGCTGCGGCATGGCCGCGTCTTCCCGCGGGGCGAGGGCAACGTCGAGGCCGAGGGGCTGTGGGGCTACACCGAGGACGACGGCAGCCCGCTGGGGCGCACGCCGTTCGAGATCCGGCGAGCGTGCATGATGCTCGTGCTCCGGTTCCTGCCACCGCTGGCCGACTCCGAGACGGCGGGGGACGCCCGCAACCGCTGGCGCATCATCGAGGAGCGCACCCGCGACCAGAGCTACAAGCTCGATCGCGAGACGCGCTCGGCGCCGCTGACGGGCGACCCCGACGTGGACGCGATCCTCGCGCGCTACCGCCGGCCTCCGGCCATGGGGGCTGCCTGATGCGCGGGCGCCTCATCTTCGCATTCCTGGCCGAGCTCCACCGGCTCGATACGGCAGCCATGGCCACGGTCGACCCGGACGGTGCCGGCCCGCTGGAGTCGGGCTACGACCCGGACTTCAAGGAGCCGGTGCTCGTCGACCAGGACGACGACGGGATCGGCGAGCGCGTCCGGGCGGAGCACGCGCCGGTGCGCGTCCCCTGCCAGGTGGACACCAAGGTCTTCGAGGAGCTGCGGATGTTCG
>CAZDBC010000396.1:0-3699 GCA_964503295.1 uncultured Kiloniellaceae bacterium
GGACGGCCTGGCCCAGGATGACTTCGTTGGTGGTGGCCCGATGGACGACCTGCCCGAAGGCGCTCTGCTGGACCAGGGCGGCGGTCGCTTCGGACAGGTTGGTGGTGCCTGTCGCCGAGGCCATGGCCAAGGCGTTGCTCTGGATATGAAAGGCCCCGCTGGCGGCGTTCAGGCCGATGTTGCCGGACGCGCCTTCGAGCACGCCGCCGAGCAGTTCGACACGATTGATCACGATGCCCTCCGCGGCGCTGGCGTCAAGCGCGTTGTTGAGGCCCGCCTGATTGCTGAACACCTCGGCATCGCTCGCCCCGCCGCCGATTCCGAGAGCCAGGGCGGCGATGGTGGCCGTGTTCTGCTGCTGGATGTTGTCGCCGGACGAGACGTTGAGACCGAGATTGCCGCTTGACGACTGAAGCGCATCGGAATCGATCGTGATCGCATTGGACAGGTCGCCGGCCGCTCCCGCGATGAAGACCAGACCATTGTCGACAATCTGCTGGCTATCGATCAGTCCGAGCGCCGACTGAGAGACCTCGATCTCGCCGCTGACGACGATGGTCCCGACCAGCGATACGTCGAAGGTCGAATCGACCGCCTTGGCAATTTCGACCTCGACGGCATTGATGAACGAGACATCGACCGTCTCGTTGAGCGTCTTCGAGATGCTTGCTGCATTGCCCTGCTCCGGCTCGGTCTCCTGGGCCAGGGCTGCGGGCGTCACGAGGAGGCACAGAACGAACGCCCAGGCGAGCCGCGTCGAATGAGGAGTCCCCGCGCTCATGCAGTCTCGGGCCGGAATAGATAGCACAGGCAGTCTCGCTTGGCGGACGCATGGATTGCGCGCGCTTCGCGTCTTCACCATCAAGAACCGTGCCAGAAAAGCCAAGTCCTTGACGACGCGCCAATACTGCACGTTTGCCCCAGGGTCGGCTGTTCTCTGGCGTTACAGTGCTTTCGCCGACAGTGCCGGCGACTCCGCGGTCGGCCCGGCATTTTGGCGTCGATCGCAAAGCTGTAACGGGAATGAACAGCGGACGCGGAGACTTCAGCGGTCGATCTGGTATTTGCTCATCAGCCGATAGAGACGCGGGCGCGAGATTCTGAGGTCGCGCGCTGCCTGCGAGAGATTTCCGGTCGAGCGAATGGCCGCCGCGATCGCATCGCGCTCGGCAGCCGCGCGAATCTCGCTGAGGGTAAGCACCGAAGCCTTTCGAATTCGCCGTTCCAGGCCGAGGTCGGCGGGCTTGATCAGTCGCCCCTCGCACATCACCGTCGCACGGCGCACGCGGTTGATCAGTTCGCGCACGTTTCCCGGCCAATCGTAGTCGGCGATGGCCTGTATCGCCTCTGGGCTGAGCCCCTTGACCCTGTGGTTCCCTTCCTGGCGAAACTTCTTGAAGAAAAAGCGGGCCAAAACCTCGATGTCGTCCCCGCGGGCGCGCAGCGGCGGCATCTCGAGGCGCAGAACGTTCAGGCGAAAGTAGAGATCCTCCCGGAAGCGTCCCACGGCCGTCGCCCGTTCCATGTCGTTGTGGGTCGCGGCGATCACCCGCACATCGACCGCGATTTCCTTCGGGCTTCCGACCCGTTGGATGGCGCTCTCCTCCAGAAAGCGGAGCAGATTGACCTGCAGATCGAGCGGTATGTCGCCGATTTCGTCGAGGAACAGCGTCCCGCCGCTGGCCGCCTCGATGCTTCCGATCTTGCGGCGTTGGGCACCGGTGAAGGCGCCGCGCTCGTAGCCGAACAACTCCGACTGAATGAGCGTGGCCGGCAGGGCACCGCAGTTGACCGCAATGAAGGGGCCCTCGGCGCGCCGCGAGCGCTCGTGGATGGCCCGGGCGGCGAGCTCCTTGCCGGTGCCGCTTTCGCCTGTGATCAGCACCGGCGCATCGACTGCGGCGATCTTGCGGATGCTGCTGAACACGGTTTGCATGGCGTGACATACGCCGACCATTTCCAGTTCGTCGGCCTGCTCGGCGGAGGGCTCGGCTGCCGCACGGGCCACGGCGGCCATGCCGTGCGCATGGCCAAGGGTGGTCAGCAGCCGCTGGACGTCGGCGGGAAGGGTGTGAAAGTCGTAGAAACACTCCCACAGAAGACGACAGGTGTCCTTGTCTTCGCGCGCCTCGGCCGGAAGAAGGGCAACCCAAGGCAGGTGCTCGTCGAGCCGTGTGAGCGAATCCAGCTCCTCTCGGAAACGGTCGTTGGGAACCTCACCGAGCCTGGCCATGGCAACGCCGCAGGGCTGTCGCTCCAGCAGCTCGCCTGCGCTCCTGCCATTGGGGGCGGCATGAAACCGCCAGCCCGCGGCAGCGACCGCGGACAGCGCGTCGTCGGATCCAAGAGGCGGCAGGCGGGCCGCCTCGGATGCCGGATCGAAATAGAGGATATGCCGGAGATTCAAGTGGCCGTCGCTCCCCAGGGTCTGTTCTGATCCGGCCCGCTGGAGCGCTGGAACGGACGCCCCAGCGGTTCGCCAGCCGCGCTTCCAACATGCAGACAGTTCTCGCGGCCCGGCCGTTGAGCTGCGACCGCGATCGATCAGCCCTGCCGAGAGGATATCCCCGGCGGTTGAGCCAAAAAATACGGGTAAGCCCTTATGGCGTCTTCGCCGACAAAGCTCGTCGTGCCGCGCCGGATCCATTGCCAGGGCGTCGCAAGGGACGAATCAGACCCTGCCGCTCAAGGCGGGAGGCAGCATGGGGAACGCGCCCCGAAGCGTGCCGTAGCTCGGGCAAATGGCTGGGGCGGCAGGATTCGAACCTGCGAATGCCGGTACCAAAAACCGGTGCCTTACCACTTGGCTACACCCCAGCGGAACGGCCCTGCGCGGCCGCGCCGGAAGATAGCGCCCGCCCGCCGAAGCTGCAATCTCGCCCGCACGGGCGCCATCCGGCCCCCGTCGTCTCACGATCCCCGCGGCGCCGCACCGCCGCGCCTCTCTCCGAGGCCGGCCAGCCGCATGAGCGCCGGCAGGATGACAAGAGTGGTGACGATGGTCAGCAGAATGGCGATGGTCAGCAAGAGGCCCATGCTCGCCGTGCCGCGGTGGGGCGAGAGCGCCAGGGCTCCGAACGACGCGATCGTGGTCAAAGCGCTGATCAGGATGGCGCGCGGCGTGCTGCTCGAGGTCAGGTCGTGGCCGCTTTCACGCGCCCGCATGACCAAGTGAATGCCGCTGTCGATCCCCAACCCGAGCAGGACCGGCAAGACGATCACGTTGGCGAAGTTGAACGGCAGATCGAACAGCACCGTCGCCGCCACCGTAAACAGCCCGGCGAGCAGCAAGGGCGTCAGCACGAGCAGGCCGTCGCGCAGGCTGCGCAGCACCCCCAGCAGCAGCAGGCTGACCAGGATCAGCGCGTAGCTGCCGGCCTCCCAGAACGCCTCGATCACGGCGCTCCCAGCGGCCGAGATGATCATCGGATCGCCGGTCGCGTTCGGTGCCACGCTCAGAACCGCCTCGACGAAGGCATCGCGCGCGGCCGCTTGGCGCAGGTCCCGGGCGGGCTCGATCGAGACGCGGGCGGTTCCGTCCGCCGCCAGCCAGCGGTCGCGCAGGTCCGCTGGCAGATCGGAGAGCGACACTGCCTCGGCGCGCAACCCGTCTGCCAAGCGCCCCAACTGATAGTCCAGGCCGTCGAGCACCGCCGCGCGCAAGGACCGCAGGCGCGCCGCTTCGGGCTGTCCCGTTTC
>CAZDBC010000397.1:0-3674 GCA_964503295.1 uncultured Kiloniellaceae bacterium
GCGGTGCGGTGCGCCGCAGGACCTCCAGTTCGAGCGCGGGCGGGTAGATGCGGCCGATGAGGGCCAGCTCGAGCGAGGCCTCGCCGCCCCGGACGGCGCGGTCGCCCTGCTGCAGCGCGATGACCGCCCAGCGCAGATGGGCCATGGTCTCCCAATAGGCCACGGCGTCCGGATCGGGCGTGCGGCCGGTCTCGGCGGCATAGCCGGCGTAGAAGGCGTCGCGCGAGGCGATGCCGCCGGCCTCGCGCGCGTCGTGGCCGAAGCGCCAGCAACGCGCACAGAACCAACCGAGGTCCGTCATGGGGTCGCCCCAGGCGCAGAACTCCCAGTCGAGCACCGCACTCAACTCTTCCCCCTCGACCATGTAGTTGCCGGTGCGGAAGTCCTGGTGCACCAGCGCCGGCTCGCAGGCGGGCGGCGCGTTCAGCTCGCACCAGCGCAGGCCCCATTCAAGCGCCGGGTAGGCACGGCCGAGGCGGTCGAGATGTTGGCGACAGTCCGCGACCGCCTGCAGGGCCGCCGGGCGTTCGGGCAGGGGCAGGAAGTCGAGCTCCGGGTGCGGCGGACGGATGGCGTGGATGCGTGCCAGCTCCCGCCCCAAGCGCTCGGCCAGCTTTTCCCGCGCCGGCGCAGGCAGGGAAGTGATGTACCGCGGGTCGGCGGTACCGGCGGCTCGGCGCATGACATAGAACGGCTTGCCGAGAACACTGTGGTCGCGACAGGCCCAGAGCGGCTCGGGGACCGTCACACCGGCGTCCAAGGCCGCACGGAGCAGCGCGAACTCTGCGGTGCGCGAATGGCTGAAGCCGACGCGCGAGGGGGCGTCGGTGCGCAGGACGAGCGCGCGCCGGCCGGCCTCGCGGCCGCCCTCGAACTCGGCGATCAACAGCCAGTTCTCCTGGATCGCGCCGCCGCTCAATGGGCGCGCCTCGAGGACGGTGACGCGGTCGGCGCCGCTGGCCTCGGCCAGGAAGCGCTCGAGGGCAGGCCGAGCGGTCAGCGGCGTCGACGCCTTGCGCTCGCCGGTCACGACCAGCTCCAGAACTCCTGCCCCTCGGCCATGAAATGGCGCGCCAGCACCATCTTGTGGACCTCCGAGGCGCCGTCCACGAGGCGCGCCTGGCGCGCGTAGCGGTACATCCACTCGAGGCGCGTATCCTTCGAGTAGCCGAGCGCGCCGCAAAGCTGGATCGCCGTGTCGATGGCGGTATGCAGCGTGTCTGCGACCTGGATCTTGGCCATCGAGACCTCCTTGCGCGCGAAGTCGCCGCTGTCGAGGCGGGCCGCCGCCTTCATGGTTAGGAGGCGGCCGACCTCGATCGCCATGGCCGCCTCCCCCAGCATCCACTGAACGCCCTCGTGCTCGTGCAGCTTGCTGCCGAAACTGTCGCGCGTGCGCACGTAGGGCGCCGCGATCTCGAGCGCCCGCTTGGCCATGCCCAGCCAGCGCATGCAGTGGGTCAGGCGCGCCGTGCCGAGCCGGATCTGGGTGGCCTTGAGGCCGTCGCCCACCTCCATTAGGCGATCCGCGTCAGGGATCGTCAGGTCGCGGATGACGATCTCGCAATGGCCGCCGTGCTCCTCCGGCCCCATGATCGGGATCCGGCGCCCGATTTCGAAGCCAGGCCGGTTGCGCTCGACGAGGAAGGCGGTCAGCCCCTTGCGCGCATCGTCCGAGGTGCGGGCAATCAATATGAAATGCTCCGCGACCCCGGCGCCGGTGATGAACCACTTGTGTCCGTTGACCACCCAGTGATCGCCGCGCCGCTCGGCACGGGTGCGCATCAGCCCCGGATCCGAGCCCGCGCCGGGCGCCGGCTCGGTCATGGCGAAAGACGAGCGCACCTTGCCGTCGATGATCGGCTGGAGCCAGCGGTCCTTCTGGGCCGAGGTGGCGACCGCCTCCAGGAGGATCATGTTGCCGTCGTCGGGGGCGGCGCAGTTGAAGACCGCGGGACCGAAGATCGACCGCCCCATCTCCTCGTAACAGGCGGCCATGCCGACGCGGTCGAGGCCGAGGCCGCCGCGTTCGCGCGGCATCTGGGGCGCCCAGAGTCCGGCCGCCTTGGCCTTGGCGCGCAACGCCCGAAGCGCCGGCTCGGCGATGTTCTCGTGCTCGTCGTAGACGTCCGGATCCTCCTCCAACGGCAGGATCTCGCGCGCGACGAAGTCGCGGTAGCGCTGGCGCAGGTCGTCGAGGTCGGGAAGCAGGCGAAGGTCCACGCGATCGAGCCTTTCCGGGGCAAGTCGTTCGCGGAGGATAGTGCCTGGCGCGTCCGGCGCAACCGGATAGCAGCGGGCCCGTCCAGGAAACAATTGAAACCGAAATGTCCCTTCTGGCGACATGGATTGGAAACACGGCCGACCCACATGCGCCCTGCCGCACGATGGCTGCGGCCGGCGGGCCGCAGGCTCCATTCAGAGCCCGCCCCTGCCCCGATGCGGGCAGGGCGGCGACGCCCCGCCGCGAATTGGCAAGAACGACTGATAAGAGGTTCCAAAATGGCTTTGATTTCCGAGCGCTATTTTGCGCACAGGTCGAGCGGCTTCCGGGCCCGGACGGTGCAAGCCGTCTGCCGGCTGATCGAGACCTTCGACCGCTGGCAGCGCTGCAAGCAGGCCGAGCAAGCGCTGCGGGCGGCAAGCGACCGGCAGCTTCGCGACATGGGCATCGACCGTTCCGAGATCTCCTCAGTGGTCTGGGGCCAGGGTCGCGACCAGGGTCGGCGCTGTAATGCCCAGCATTGACGCGGACGGCTGTCCGATCTCTTACCGCGAAGTCGGCCAGGGCCCGACCGTCATTCTGCTGCACAGCTCGGCGTGCAGCGGAGGGCAATGGCGCGATCTGGTCCCGCGCCTGGCCAAGAGCCATCGCGTGCTCACGCCGGACCTCCCGGGTTACGGCAGGAGCGGTTCCCGGCGCGGCCGGAGCCCGAAGGGTCTGACGGCCGACGGTGCTGTCTTGGCGGCGCTGGCGGCCACCGGCCCTGAGAGGGTCCATGTCGTCGGGCACTCCTACGGCGGCGCCGTGGCACTCGACTTTGCTCTGCGGCAGCCGGAACGGCTCGCCAGCCTGACGCTGCTGGAGCCGGTCGCCTTCCATCTGCTGCGCGGCGCCGGCCCGGCCGCCGGGCAGGCCCTGACGGAAATCGAGGTTCTGGCCGCACGGGTTCGCCAAAAGCAGCTCACCGGCCGGCCCGAAAAGGCCATGGCCTGCTTCGTCGACTACTGGAACGGGCGCGGGACCTGGCAGAGCCTGTCCGACGCTCGACGCGGCGCCATGTCCGCCGTCGCCGGGCGCGTCGTGCTCGACTTCGAGGCAGTTCTAGGTG
This sequence comes from uncultured Kiloniellaceae bacterium, assembly GCA_964503295.1. Classification (GTDB taxonomy): domain Bacteria; phylum Pseudomonadota; class Alphaproteobacteria; order Kiloniellales; family Kiloniellaceae; genus CAZDBC01. The sequence goes on from CAZDBC010000397.1 coordinate 3,333, forward strand.
CTGAGGCGAGGCTGCGCGATCTCGCCGAGCTCACGGTGCCTACCCTATTGCTCGCCGGCGAGCGCTCCCCGTTCCCGGCGCGGCTGATCGTCGATCTGCTGACAACGGCCCTGCCGGACGTCCGCAGGTATGTGCTGGCGCGCGCCGGTCACATGCTGCCGCTGACCCATCCGGACGAGACCGCAAGCGCGGTACTCGACCACCTGTTCTTACATTCCAGCTTTACCAGGCCCCGCAAGACCGCGGCCTGAAAAGGAGATTTACGATGTCCGCTAGCATTCATCCCGAGACCCTGGCGTTGCATGCCGGCTATCGCGCCGATCCCACGACTGGCGCGGTGGC
>CAZDBC010000398.1:0-3414 GCA_964503295.1 uncultured Kiloniellaceae bacterium
CCACTCGTAACGCGTGCCGGTCAATGTCGTCACAACCCCGTCCCAGTTCTCGACCGTGTCAGACAATGCGCGCGTACCGATTCGCTCCAGTTGGACTTGCGCTGGAGTCGCGGTGATGTCCAACCACGCGCAGACTTTACGATATGCAGCCTGAGGATCTTTTACAATATCTTCTTCGTAAGTCAGTTCAAGTACATTGTCGTATTGCAACGTCTTTCGCAGTTTATCGCATTGGGTATCCATGTACGCGAAAAGGTCAAGAATCGGTTCGGTTTTTCCTTGAATAGTCACAGCATTGACATCAAGCGAGATCGTTGTGGTTGGCACAGTCTCGCCCGATCGGAAATGCCATTTTCTACCGCGCTTGCGCGCCACCTCTGCGGACACCACCTTTCGTAAATAATTTTCACGATTGAGAAAGATATAGCGATGGTATCCAGCGTTTTTAACGCATTCAACAAAATCAGAGATGCTCCAGCCGAAAAGTGTCAGATGCTGGCACTCGAAGAACTTCGCTTCGACGACGGCGTGAGCTGGGATCGCCGCGGTTCGACACGCCCGCAACATGTTGAAAGGAGGAGCTGGCAGTTGGCCTAAGCGGTGGGGTCGTTCGAAGATTTCGCCAAAGGTGCGCAAGCGCGAATGCTGGTTCAGCAGCCGCTCCAGCACGGTGCTCCCGCAGCGCCCGTGGTGGAAGAAAAACACACCCTCGCGCGCAAACGGGGCGATGAGGGTGCCAAACGGCCGGCTGCGGTGCAGCTGCCAGCCGAGTTCGCGTAAGCGAGGATTCCGCAGAACGCTTTCTTGCACGTGACGTCACCATAGCGAGTGTTGAGGCGTTGAGCCGGTGAATCAACCCGCCGTGGGTCCGAGGCAAGAGGACCGCGGAGGCGGGGCGGCTGACGGCGAACACGTCGAGGTTTCGGATGAACAAGCTCAGCGATCGATTGAGGCACGTGTGTTCGGTCAATGAAGCACGCAGCCGGCATCGGTGCCAGCCCGGAGGAACCGGTGACGAAACGGGACGGGCGCCTCGGCGTCCTGCGCAATTGGGCGCGGAAGCTTAGCGCCATCGCCAACGGCATGCGGTCGCGGCCGGTTGTCCCGATGGCCGGCGCCGGTTCGGATGTCCGAACCGGCCACACGTCGGTTCTCCCCGCGAAGCGGCGTTGTCGAGCCGGGACCGGCGCGATCACGCGCCTCTCGCCGCTGCTGCGCTCTCATGCGAGCACGCGCAGCTCGGCGTTCGGGGCGAGGCTCGCAAGCGCCGCGGCGATCTCCTCGCGGTAGTTCGGGTTCATCACGACGACGCAATCCGGGCGCAGCTCGGCGAGCGCGGCGGGGGCCACGATCGGGTGGCCGGTGCCGGCGGAATAGCGGTGCTGGCGCGCCGGGTTGATGTCGACCACGGCGGCGATGTCCTCGGGCCGCTCGAGCCTCGACATGAAGCCGACCGCCTTCGACCCCGAGCCCCAGAGCACGATCGTCTCGCCCCGGGCGCGCCGGCGGGCGAGCTCCGCGTTCCAGGCGGCGGCACCCTCTGCCGCGGCCGCGGCGAAGCCCGCCACCGCCTCGGCGAGCGCGGCGGGCGTCGTCTCGTCGCCGGCGGGGCCGGCCTCGCCCAGCCGCCCGAAGGCCGCCAGATACTGATCGCCGTAGTCGCGCTCGATGATCGGATCGCCGAAACCGTGCGCCTGCAGCAGCCGCCGCAGCGAGGTCTGCGTGAAGTAGTTGCAGTGCTCGTAGTAGATGTCCCAGAACGCGCCGGTGGCGAGGATGCGCTCGTTCGCCGGCACCGAGACGAAGAGGCCGCTGCGGGGGCGGCGGCGGACGATCCGGGCGAGGCGGTCGACGAAGCCGTGCAGGTCCGCCACGTGCTCGAGCGTCATCTTGCAGACGACGACGTCGGCGGTGAGGCTGTCGGCGAGCGCCGCCGACAGCAGCTCGGGGATGAAGCGCAGGCGGGGGTCGCGCGCGGGCCGCCGCGGCGCCGCCGGATCGACGCCGACACAGGGGACGTCGAGGATCTCGCTCAGGACGGCGAGGAAGTCGCCCTCGCCGCAACCGACTTCGACGATGCCGCCGTCGCCCGCCTCGAAGCGCGCGCCGATGCGCTCGGCGAGGCCGGTCTGATAGGCGTTGAACGTGCCCGAATGGGCCTGGGTGGAGACGTAGCGCTCGGAATACTCCGTCCGCCGCGGATCGAACGCCCGGTTGTGAATGAACCCGCACCCGCCGCAAAAGGCGAGCTCGATGTCGCCGCGGGGGCAGTCCCGCGCCGCCGCCGCGCTGTCGAGGATCAAGCAGCTGTTGGTCGGCACGCCGCGGACGACGTGGAAGACCTCGAGCTCGCCGCCGGCGCACAGCGGACAGCGGGTCGGCGCCGCGCTCACGGCCGCACGATCTCCGGCCGCGGGACCGGGACCAGAAAGGCGCCGCCGCCGGCGGCGAAATCGCTCAGCTGGCGCATGATCTCGGTCTTGTGGTTCCACGGCAGGATGACGAGGAGATCGGGTCGGGCCCGGTCGAGATGGTCCGGCGCGCGGATGGGCAGCTTCACGCCCGGGACGTAGAGGCCGTGCTTGTGCGGATTGCGGTCGACGACGTAGTCGAGGCGCTCCGTCCCGATGCCGAAGCTGTTGAGCAGGATCGTGCCCTTGGCGGCGGCGCCGTAGGCGGCGATCCGCGCGCCCCGCGCCTTGGCGTCGTCCAAAAGCGCGGTCAGCCGCTCGCCGAGCGCTCGGACATCGGCCGCGAAGCGGGTGAAGGCCTCGGTCGTCGTCAGCCCGCAACGGGCCTCCTCGTCGAGCAGGCGCGTCACCGCCGGCCGCGGCGCCGGCCGCTTTTCGACGAACAGGCGCAGCGAGCCGCCGTGGATGTCGATGCGCTCGACGTCGTTGAGATAGAGTCCGTGCCGCCGGAACAGCCGATCGAGCGCCGTCGCCGAGAAATAGCACAGATGCTCGTGGTAGATCGTGTCGAACTCGGTGTGCTCGAGCAGCGTCAGCAGATGCGGCACCTCGATGATGGCGGTGCCGTCGTCCTTCAAGAGCGTGGCGATGCCTTCGACGAAATCGCCGGTGGCGGCGACGTGCGCCAGCACGTTGTTCGCGAAGACGAGATCGGCGCGGCGACCCGCGGCGACCAGTTGCTCGGCGAGGTCGCGGGTGAAGAAAGCGTGCAGCGTGGCGATGCCGCGGGCGCGTGCCGCCTCGACGACCCCTTTGGCGGGATCGATGCCGAGCACCGGGACGCCGCGGGCCTGGACGTGCTGGAGCAGATAGCCGTCGTTGCTGGCGAGCTCGACGACGAGCGCGTCCGCACCCAGCGGCTTGCGCGCGAGGGCGGCGGCGACGTTGCGGGCCGCGTTCTCCACCACCGCACGCTGGGTCCGGGCATAGGACTCGTCCATGG
>CAZDBC010000398.1:3424-3666 GCA_964503295.1 uncultured Kiloniellaceae bacterium
AGCTGCGGGTCCACCGTGTGCCGCAGCTGCACGAGCGTGCAGTCCTCGCAGAAGACGACGGCGAGCGGATAGGTCGGATCCGGCGTCTCGGCCGCGGCGGTGAAGCCGTCGGAGAGCGGCATGGCGCCGAGGTCGAACACCGGCGTCAGCCGGCGCGAGCCGCAGACGCGGCAGGCGACGACTTCGACGACGGGCTCGACGGCGGGTTCAGGCGGCATGCAGGGTTTTCACCGGGCGCAGGT
>CAZDBC010000399.1:0-3656 GCA_964503295.1 uncultured Kiloniellaceae bacterium
CACCGCATGAGCGCGCTCCGGCGCATCGGCGACCGGATCACGGTGCTGCGCGACGACCGCTACATCGATACGCTCGATGCCTAGACGGCGAGCGAGGACGAATTGGTGCGCCTGATGACGGGGCGGGTGATCGAGGAGATCTTTCCGCGCGTCGTGTTCCGGCCCGGCGAGGAGGTCCTGCGCGTCGAGCACCTGACCACGAAGCGGCGCAACGTGGTCGACGTTACGCTGAGCGCGCGCGCCGGCGAGATCGTCGGCTTCGCCGGCCTGGTCGGCGCCGGCAAGTCCGAGGTGGCGCGCGCCTGCTTCGGGCTCGAGCCGATCGCCGAGGGCAAGGTCGAGTTGCACGGCGAGGAGGTCACCGGCCTCGGCCCGGGCGAGATGCTGCGCCGTGAGTTCTTCTACGTTCCCTCGGACCGGCGCGACGAAGGCCTGCTCATGATACGCTCGTGCCGCGAGAACATCGTGCTCCCTTCGCTCGACAGGAAGGCGCTCAGGCGCGGGCCCCTGCTCGACCGCGGCGCGGAACGCGCGCTCGCCGAGCGCCTGGCGCGTCAGCTCAACCTGCAGCCGCCGCGCATCGAGCGACTGGTCGAGCATTTCTCCGGCGGCAACCAGCAGAAGGTCCTGCTGGCCAAGAGCCTGACCCGGCCGGTCAAGCTGTTCGTCTTCGACGAGCCCACGGTCGGCGTCGACGTCGGCACCCGCGTCGCCATCTACGAATTCATCCGCGACCTCTGCGAAAACGGCGCGGCCGTCATTCTGATCTCCTCGGACCTGCCCGAGGTGCTGAACCTCAGCCGCCGGCTTTACGTCTTCTACCGCGGCGGCGTGCGCGCCGAGCTGGAAGGCGATCAGATCACCCAGGAGAACGTCCTGCGCCACTTCTTCGAACGGGAAGCCGCCTGATGACAACTGGTGAAGACAAGAGGGCGACGACGGACGCGGCCGACCCGCGCAAGGACCCGACCTACTGGATCAAGTTCCTGTTCGTGCGACTCGGCGTCCTGCCGTTCCTGCTGGTGATCGCGCTGATCGTTTTCACGGCGATGTCGGACAACTTTCTGACCGGGCGCAACCTGATGAACGTGGTGCGCCAGTCGGTCTATCTGACCATCGTCTCGCTCGGGCAGATGTTCGCCCTGCTGACCGGCGGCTTCGACCTTTCGGTGGGCACCATCCTCGCGCTGACCTCGGTAGTCGGCGCGACCGTCATGGCAAGCGTCTACTCGAGCGCCCCCGAACTGGTCGGCGTGAGCATCGCCCTGGGGTGCCTTGCCGGCATCGCCGCCGGCACCGCGATCGGCGTGGTCAACGGCATCGGCGTTTCGATCTTCAACGTCTCGCCCTTCATCATGACGCTGGGCATGGCCTCGGTCGGCTTCGGCATTGCGCTTTACCTGACCGGCGGCGTTCCGGTCTACGGCATGCCGATCCAGTTCGGCGACATGTTCGGCTTCGGCGAATACCTCGGCATCCCGACGCCTGTTTACGTGGCGATCATTCTGATCGTCGTGATCTACTTCCTGGTCAACTGGACGCGCATCGGCCGCTATTTCTATGCGGTCGGCGGCAATATCAAGGCGGCGCGCCTGTCCGGTATCAACACCAAGCTGGTGCTGTTCGCGACCTACGTGCTGTGCGGTATGCTGGCGGCCATCGGGGGCATGCTGCTGACCGCCCGCCTGGACACCGGCGAGGCCAACATCGGCGCCTCGATGCCGCTGGAGTCGATCGCCGCCTGCGTGATCGCCGGCGTCAGCCTGCGCGGCGGCGTCGGGCGGGTCGAAAACGTCGTGCTCGGCGCCCTGTTCATCGGGCTGGTTCAGAACGGCATGAACCTGGCGCGCATCGAATCCTACCTGCAGACGGTCGTGCTCGGCGCTCTGCTGATCCTTGCGGTGGTCGCCGACCAGATCCGCCTGCGCTACATTGCCAACATGCAGGACTGAGCGCATGTTGCGGGCGGCGTCCATAGGGCTCGGATGGTGGTCCGACGAACTGGCCAAGGCGATCCAGGGCCGGAGCGAGTTGATTCGCATCGCCAGTTGCTACTCCCGTTCGGCCGACAAGCGGGCCGCCTTTGCCGAGCGCTTCGGCACCGGGCGCCACGAGAGCTACGAGGCCGTGCTCGCCGACCCCGAGATCGACGCCGTCATCCTGACCACGCCGCACTCCCTGCACGGCACCCACGTCGAGCAGGCGGCCGCCGCAGGCAAGCATGTCTTCGTCGAGAAACCCTTCACCCTGACCGCCGAGGACGGCCGGCGCGCCAGCGCCGCCTGCGAGCGCGCGGGGGTGGTGCTCGCGGTCGGTCACAACCGGCGCTTCGGCGCGGCCGCGCAGGCCCTGAAGGCGCGCGTCGGGTCCGGCGCCCTGGGCACGCTGCTGCACGTCGAGGCCAATTTCTCCGCCCCCGGCGCCCTGCGCTACACGCCGGATCGCTGGCGCGCCAGCCGGCGCGAGAGCCCCGGCGGCGCCTTGACCGCGCTCGGCATTCACATGATCGACTTGATAACCTGGATCGGCGGGCCGGCCGTGCAGGTCACGGCCCGGAGCAAGCGGCGCGTCGCGCCGGTCGACATCGACGACACGACGAGCGCCCTGTTCGAGCTCGCCTCCGGCGCCACCGCCTATCTCGGCAGCCACTTCGCCTGCCCTTACACCAGCTTCGTCAATCTCTACGGGACCGAGGCCAACGCCTTTGCGGCGATCGACGAGCAGCGGCTGGAGATCCAGCCGGCGGGCGAGGCGCGCGCACCGGTCGAGCTCGAGCCGGTCGACACCCTGAAGGCCGAGCTCGAGGAATTCGCCAAGGCCTGCGCCGACGAGACGCGCTTTCGGGTGCGGCCGGCCGAGGCGATCCACAATGTCGCGATCATGGAGGCAATCGTCAGCGCCGCCGAACGGCGGACCGCCGTGGACGTCGCCGCAGCCGAGCACGTTGGCGCGGACGCCGCCCGGAGCAGGGCGCAATAACGAAGGAGGACAACGCTATGACGGTGATCAACTGCGATATGGGCGAGAGCTTCGGGCTCTACAAGATGGGAGACGACGAGGGCATGATGCCCCTGATCACGGTGGCCAACGTCGCCTGCGGGTTCCATGCGTCCGACTTCAATCACATGCGCAAAACCGTGCAGCTCGCCAAGCGGCACGGCGTGCGGGTCGGCGCCCACCCCTCCCTGCCCGACCTGCAGGGCTTCGGCCGGCGCGAGATGAAGATCGACCGCGAGGAACTGGCCAATTGCATGATCTATCAGATCGGCGCGCTCGCCGGCTTCCTGCAGGCCGAGGGCATGACCCTCAACCACATCAAGCCGCACGGCTCGCTCTACGGCATGGCCGCACGCATGGAGCACGTCGCCCACGCCGTGTGCGATGCGGCCGACGTCTTCAAGGTGCCGCTCTACGGCATGATCAACTGTCTGCACGAGCAGGTCTATACGGCGCGCGGCCACAACTTCGTCGCCGAGTACTACGCCGACCTGGAGTACAACGACGAGGGCGGCCTGATCATCACGCGCGAGCACGAGGCGGTCGACCCGCAGGTGGCGGCCGAGCGCTGCCTGCGCGCGATCAAGGACGGCAAGGCGCCGTCCATGAACGGCAAGGACATCGAGGTGCGCGCGGACGCCATCTGCGTGCATTCCGAC
>CAZDBC010000400.1:0-3653 GCA_964503295.1 uncultured Kiloniellaceae bacterium
ACGCCTGGAAAGGCGATCCCTATCCGCTCGACACGCTGTTCATGTACATGGCCAACATGGCCTGGAACTCGGCCATGAACACGGCCGAGACCATGGACATGCTGACCGACAGGGATCCGGACAGCGGCGAGTACCGCATTCCGCGGATCATCTACTCCGACGCCTACTATTCGGAGATGGTCGCCTATGCCGACCTGATCCTGCCGGACACCACCTATCTGGAGCGCTGGGACTGCATTTCGCTGCTCGACCGGCCGATCTGCGAGCCTGACGGGCCGGCCGATTCGATCCGCCAGCCGGTGGTGGCGCCGGACCGCGACGTACGGCCCTTCCAGGACGTGCTGCTGGATCTCGGCGCGCGATTGGGTCTTCCCGGCATGACCAACGAGGACGGCCGCCCGCGCTACCCGGGCGGCTACCCGGACTACATGGTCAACCACGAACGCAAACCGGGCGTTGGCAGCCTGGCCGGCTGGCGCGGCGCCGACGGCAGCCTCAAGGGCAATGGTCCGCCCAACCCCGAGCAGCTCGAGCGCTATATCGAGAACCAGTGCTTCTGGCAGGACCACCTGCCGCCGCAAGCGGCCTTTTTCAAGCACGCCAACCGCGACTATCTCGACTACGCCGCCGGGATGGGGCTGATCGACGCGGCCGAGCCGATCGTGTTCCAGCTCTACAGCGAGATCCTGCAGAAGTTCCGACTCGCCGCGCGCGGCCACGGCGACCATCGGCCGCCGGAGGCGCACCGGGAGCGGGTCGAGACCTATTTCGACCCCCTCCCCTTCTGGTACCGGCCGTTCGAGGACGAGGCAAACGACGAGCAGGAGTACCCGCTGCACGCCATCACCCAGCGGCCGATGGCCATGTACCACTCCTGGGGCTCGCAAAACGCCTGGCTGCGCCAGATCCACGGCAGCAACCGTCTCTACATCGGCCGCGCCGTGGCCGAGAAGGCCGGCCTCGCCGACGACGACTGGGCCTGGCTGACCAGCCGGCACGGACGCATCAAGGCGCAGGTGCGGGTCATGGAGGGGGTCAATCCGAATACGGTCTGGACCTGGAACGCCATCGGCAAGCGCGCCGGGGCCTGGAACCTGAGCCCCGAGGCGCCGGAGGCGACCAAGGGCTTCCTGCTCAATCACCTGATCGACGAGCTTCTGCCGGCGCGCGACGGCGGCTACCGCTACAGCTGCTCGGACCCGGTCACCGGCCAGGCCGCCTGGTACGACCTGCGGGTGCGCATCGAGAAGGCGGCGGTCGCCGAGCAGGCGGCCAGCGAGCCGCAGTTTCCGGTGCTCGGGCGTCCGCGCGGCCTGCCTGAGCGGCCGAATCGCCTGCGCTTCGGGGCCGAGTTTCACGAGACGACCGGCGACGGGCGCGGGCCGGAGGCAGGCTCATGACCAGCCTGCCGCCGCACCGCACGCCCAAACGGCTTGGCCTGGTCATCGACCTCGACACCTGCGTCGGCTGCCATGCCTGCGTGGTCAACTGCAAGGAATGGAACACCGGCGGCTATCCGGCGCCGCTCAGCGACGTCAATCCCTACGATGCCGGCCAGCACGGCGCCTGGCTGAACCGCGTGCACACCTTCGAGGCGGGCACCGGCGAGGACAGCCGCACCGTCCATTTCCCGAAGTCCTGCCTGCACTGCGAGAACGCCGCCTGTGTCACGGTCTGCCCGACCGGTGCGTCCTACAAGCGGGCCGAGGACGGCATCGTCCTGGTCGACGAGGACCGCTGCATCGGCTGCGGCCTGTGCGCCTGGGCCTGTCCCTATGGCGCGCGCGAGATGGACCCGGTTGGCGGGGTCATGAAGAAATGTACCCTGTGCATCGACCGCATCTACAACGAGGAGATCCCGGAGCGCGAACGGCAGCCGGCCTGCGTCAACACCTGCCCGGCCAACGCGCGGCACTTCGGCGATCTGGCCGACCCGGACTCCGACGTCTCCAGGCTGGTCGCCGAGCGCGGTGGCATGGATCTCATGCCCGAGATGGGCTATCGCCCGACCAACAAATACCTGCCGCCCCGCCCCCGCCGCGACAGGCCGCGCCCGGAAGACGGCCCGTCGCGCCTGGAGCCGGCCGAAGAGACCGGCGGCTTCCTCGGCTGGCTCGACAAGATGCTGTCCGACTGAGCCCATGCATCCGGCCTTTTCGGTTCTTCTCTTCACCACCGCCTCCGGTGCCGGCTACGGCCTGCTGTTCCTGCTCGGCCTCGCCGCCCCGCTGGGTCTGGTTCCCGAGTCGCGCTGGTTCGGGTTCACGGCTCTGGCGATCGCGCTCGGGCTGGTAACTATCGGGCTCCTGTCGTCGACCTTTCACCTCGGCCATCCCGAACGCGCCTGGCGCGCGTTCAGCCAGTGGCGCTCCTCCTGGCTGTCACGCGAGGGCGTCGCGGCGCTGGCCACATATGTTCCAGCCGGCCTGTTCGGCCTCGGCTGGGTGTTTCTCGGCGAGCGCGGCGGCATCTGGGCGGTGGCCGGCCTGCTCGCCTCCCTCGGTGCCGTCGTCACGGTGATCTCGACCGGCATGATCTACGCCTCGCTCAAGACCATCCGCCAGTGGGCCCAGCCGCTGGTGGTACCGGTCTATCTCGCCATGGCACTGGCCACCGGCAGCCTGTGGCTCGCCTTCCTGCTGCCCGCCTTCGCGGCGGCGGCAATCTGGGTGCAGCTTCTGGCGATCGCGGCCCTGGTCGTCGCCTGGGGGCTCAAGCTCGCCTACTGGCGCGCCATCGACGGCTCGACCGGCAAGAGCACGGCCCGAACGGCGACCGGTCTCGGCCACTACGGCGAGGTGCGCCTGCTCGACCCGCCGCACAGCGAGGAGAACTACCTCCTGCGCGAGATGGGCTACCGCATCGGGCGCAAGCACCGGGACAAACTGCGCCGCGGCGCCCTCCTCGCCGGGGCCGGACTGCCGATCCTGCTCCTGCTCCTGGCACTGCTCGGCGACGGCCGCGTGGAGATCGCCTGCGGTCTGCTCGCGGCGGCGTCCGGCAGCCTCGGCGCCTTCATCGAGCGCTGGCTGTTCTTCGCCGAGGCGACCCACAAGGTTACGCTCTACTACGGCGCCCAGGCCGCCTGAACCGAATCAGAGGAGACCGGTCTCCACCTTCAACGCTCCGGTCAGCGAAGACTAAGACCGCCGTCTTCAATCGAAAGTTCGACATACGGGATCCAATTGGAGCCGAGGCGCTTTCGTAAAGCGGCGATGGCCGGCCTATTCATGAGCATACGTTAGATGAGACGGCTCTTTTTTGCCTATCCAATTGTTTTTAATGATAATTGCAAGGACATTGATTTATCTCATTGCCATTCGGTCTTCTCAATTTCTAAGATCTTTGATGTGACTGGGTCCAAGGGCGCAGTCAGCAACAAACTCAGACCGTAGGAGTAAGCGATGCAAGGCATAGACATCATGGGTGGTCTCGCTGCTGCGGCTTTCATATTGATGTTCGTGGTTTTCGTGTTCATCGCGGGATGAGCGCGGCAGAGGGACAATAGTCACGGCGCCTAGCTCTTTCATTGAGTTGACATCTCCGACGACGCTATCGAACCCGCTTGCGATGGTGTCGTCGGATTTTTGTTGGAACGGTGCGCGTTCGCGACGCCTCGCCGTGCTACCTTCTGATCGGTGGTCATGTTGTTC
>CAZDBC010000401.1:0-3648 GCA_964503295.1 uncultured Kiloniellaceae bacterium
ATCACTTCAAGTATCGGGTCTCTTGCGTAGTAGGGGGTCTGCGCCCCCGCCCCCTCACACCCAGCGGAACACCGCGGCGGCCCAGAGCGCGGCGAAGACGGCCGCGCCCCAGATCGGCTGGCCGTAGAGGCCGAGCCAGGCGAGCAGGATGTAGGCTGTGCCGAGCAGGGTGATAAAAAGGCGGTCGCCGCGGGTCGTGCGCAGGCCGAGGATCCCCTTGCGCGGCGCACCGCCGGGATGGATGCGCTCCAGCAGCCCCATCAGCGCGATCGACAGGAAGATCAGCGCGAAGAAGATCGCGGTCGGCCAGGTCCAGGCCATCCAGCTCATCGACATGGGCGCGGTGCCTCCTTTCGCTGTTCCGTTGCCTGCATCCCCGCCATCGCCCTAGCCTTTGCCATCTCGCCGACCTCCCAGGACCTGATCCTGCCCGTCGTCCTGCCGCGCGCTCACACCCGGCCCAGGGCGAAGCCCTTGGCGATGTAGTTGCGCACGAAGTAGATGACGAAGGCGCCGGGGATGATGGTGAGACAGCCCGCCGCCGCCAGCAGGCCGAGCTCGTAGCCCGAGGTCGAGGCGGTGCGCGTCATGGTCGCGGCGATCGGCTTGGCCTCGACCGCGGTCAGGGTCTTGGCCAGCAGGAGCTCGACCCAGGAGAACATGAAGCAGAAGAAGGCGGCGACGCCGATGCCCGCCTTCACGTTCGGCACGAAGATCTTGAAGAAGAAACGCGGGAAGGAGTAGCCGTCGACGTAGGCGGTCTCGTCCAGCTCCTTGGGGACGCCGGACATGAAGCCCTCCAGGATCCAGACCGCGAGCGGAATGTTGAACAGGCAGTGCGCCAGCGCGACCGCGATGTGGGTGTCGAACAGCTCGACCGCGGAATAGAGCTGGAAGAAGGGCAGCGCGAAGACCGCCGGCGGCGCCATGCGGTTGGTCAGCAGCCAGAAGAAGAGGTGCTTGTCGCCGAGGAAACGGAAGCGCGAGAAGGCGTAGGCCGCCGGCAGGGCCGCCGAGACCGAGATCAGCGTGTTGAGCGACACGTAGGCGAGCGAGTTGACGTAGCCCATGTACCAGGTCGGGTCGGTGAAGATGGCGACGTAGTTCTCCACCGTGAACTCCCGCGGCCAGAGACTGAAGCCGCCGAGAATTTCGTTGGTGGTCTTGAACGACATGTTCAAGAGCCAGTAGATCGGCAGCATCAGGAAGACGATGTAGAGCGCCGGGGCGTATCTCGCGAGGTTGCGCATGGCGGCCGCCTGCTCCTCTAGTCCTGCTCGCGGTAGGTCATCGCGGTGTAGAAGATCCAGCTCACCAGCAGCGTGATCAGGAAGTAGATCAGCGACATGGCGGCGGCCGGGCCGAGGTCGAACTGGCCGAGCGCGATCTTGACCAGGTCGATCGAGAGGAAGGTGGTCGCGTTGCCCGGCCCGCCACCGGTCAGCACGAAGGGCTCGGTGTAGATCATGAAGCTGTCCATGAAGCGCAGCAGGATCGCGATGGTCAGCACCCGCTTCATCTTCGGAAGCTGGATGTGGCGGAACACCGCCCAGGGCCGGGCACCGTCGATCTTGGCCGCCTGGTAGTAGGCGTCGGGGATCGAGATCAGGCCGGCGTAGGCGAGCAGAACCACGAGGGAGGTCCAGTGCCAGACGTCCATCAGCACGACCGTGAACCAGGCCGAGAGCACGCCGCGGGTCATGTTGTAGTCGAAGCCGAGGCCATTGAGCACGTAGCCGAGCAGGCCGACGTCGGGCAGGGCGAAGATATTCCACATGGCGCCGACCACGTTCCAGGGAATCAGCAGCGGCAGCGCCATCAGAACCAGGCAGACCGGCACCCAGGGCCCGCTGCGCGGCATGGCGAGCGCGATGGCGACCCCGAGCGGCACTTCGATGAGCAGGATGGTGCCGGTGAACAGAAGCTGGCGGCCGAGCGCGGCGTGGAAGCGCTCGGAGCGCAGCACGTCCTCGAACCAGCCGAGGCCGTGCCAGAAGAAGAGGTTGTCGCCGAAGGTCTCCTGCACCGAATAGTTCACCACCGTCATTAGCGGCACGATGGCGTTGAAGGCGACCAGCAGCAGGACCGGCAGGACGAACAGCCAGGCGCGCGGGTTCTCGGTTTTCATGCGGCGTTCCTCCGCTGCTCGGCGAGCCAGCCGTCGGCGTAGACGCGGGTGCGGCTGGGCGCGAAGACGACGTGGCCGCGCTCGGCCGGGATCTCGCCGCCCTCGGGCACCAGGGCATGCAGGCGGACCTCGCCGGCGCGCCCCTCGACCACGCGGTAGCGTCCCATGTCGGCGACCTTGACGATCTCGACGGGCACGCCGGCCTCGGCGAAGCGCACGAACTCCGGGCGCACGCCGATCTCGAGGCGCTCGTCGCCGGCCAGGCCCGAGACGTCGTTTTCGACCTCGATCTTCACGCCCTGGAAGAAGACCGCGCCGCCGCGCAACTCGCAGGGCAGGATGTTCATGCCCGGCGAGCCGATGAAGTGGCCGACGAAGGTGTGGGCCGGGCGCTCGAACAGCTCGACCGGCGTGCCGACCTGGACCACCTGCCCCTCCTCCATCACAACCACCTGGTCGGCGAAGGTCAGCGCCTCGGTCTGGTCGTGGGTGACGTAGATCATGGTGACGCGCACCTTCTGGTGCAGCTCCTTGAGCTTGGAGCGCAGCTTCCACTTGAGGTGCGGGTCGATCACGGTGAGCGGCTCGTCGAACATGATGACGTTGACGTCGTCGCGCACCAGGCCGCGGCCCATGGAGATCTTCTGCTTGGCATCGGCGGTCAGGCCCGCGGCGCGCCGGCCGAGCATGTCGTCGAGCTCCAGCATGGCGGCGATCTCGCGCACGCGCGCATCGACCCGGGCCGGCTCGACGCCGCGGTTGCGCAAGGGAAAGGCCAGGTTGTCGTAGACGCTCATGGTGTCGTAGATGACCGGGAACTGGAACACCTGCGCGATGTTGCGCCGGTCCGGCGGCACCTGGGTGACGTCGCGGTCGTCGAACAGCACGCGCCCCTCGCTGGGCACCAGGAGCCCGGAGATGATGTTGAGCAGGGTGGTCTTGCCGCAGCCCGAGGGCCCGAGCAGGGCGTAGGCGCCGCCGTCCTGCCACTCGACGTCGAGCTCCTTCAGGGCCCAGTCGGCCGGCGCGGCAGGCTCGGCGACGTAGCTGTGGCGCAGCCTGTCGAGCGTGATCCTGGCCATCGTGGCGCGTTCTCCCCTGTCCGCCTCAGGCGCCGACCTGCCGGCCCTCGGCGTCGAAGTATAGACAGCCGGCGGTGTCGATGAAGAAGGCGTGGTTCTCGCCCACCTTGTAGGCGTGGATGCCGTGGCTCTGCGCGACCCAGACCCTGCCGCCGAGGTCGAAGTGGGCGACGCTCTCCGAGCCCGACAGCTCGGTTATCAGCACCCGGCCCTCGAGCCCGACCGCGGCCTCGCCGCGGCGCACCGGCGTGACGAAGTGGGGGCGCACGCCGACCCGATAGTCGCCGTCGGGCGCCGCGGCGATCGGGCCCTCGGCAGGCCAGCGGATGCGCTCGTCGAGGACGATCTCGGCGCCGCGCTTGACCACCGAGGCGACGTTGATCGGCGGATCGGAGAAGATGCGCGCGGTCTTCAGGTTGCCAGGTTGGCGATAGACCT
>CAZDBC010000402.1:0-3646 GCA_964503295.1 uncultured Kiloniellaceae bacterium
ACCATCGGCCGGGCCGCTGGCCTGTCGCGGCCCCTCTTGTTATACACGAGGGGGAGAGCAGCCCCGCCCGGGCCGCCGTCGGGGAGCGCGGGCCGGCGGGGATGCTTCCGGGCGCGGCGACGAACAAGAGACCATGATGATATCGCAACCGCTCGAAGGTCGCGGCGCGGCGGGGCGGCCCGTCGGACGCCGGGCGCTCTGCCTGTTTTCGCTGCTGCTCGTCTGCCTGGGTGCCCTCGCGACCGGGCGCCTGGCCGCCCAGGAGCTGACCTTCTTTCGTATCGGTACCGCCTCGACTGGTGGGACCTACTTTCCGGTCGGCGGCATCATCGCCAGCGCGATCAGCGCGCCGCCCGGGAGCCGGCCGTGCGACGAAGGTGGGAGCTGCGGCGTGCCCGGACTGGTCGCCGTCGCCCAGTCGACCGAGGGCTCGGTAGCTAACGTCCTCGGCATTGCCAACGGATTGCTCGAATCCGGCTTGAGCCAAGCCGACATCGCCTACTGGGCCTACAACGGCGAAGGCATCTTCGCCGACGGCGGACCCATCACCAGCCTCAGGCTGATCGCCAACCTGTTTCCCGAGGCGATCCATGTGGTGGTACGGCGCGACGCCGACATTCGCAGCATGGCCGATCTCAAGGGCAAGCGGGTCTCGATCGACAAGGAGGGGTCGGGCACGCGAGTCGATGCCCTTCTGATTCTCGAGGCCTTCGGGCTGGACGAGACCGACATTGATGCCGTCGGCGTGACGTCCGGGCAGGCTGCCGACATGCTGCGCGCGGGCGAGCTCGATGCCTTCATCTTCATTGCCGGAACTCCGGCAAACGCGGTCGCCGAGTTGGCTGACAGCAATCTCATCACGCTGCTGCCGCTCCAAGGACCGCAGGTCGATGCCCTGATCGAGCGCTATCCCTTCTTCTCGCACGGCCGGATCGAGTCGGGGACCTATCTCAACGTGGGCGTCACGCCGACCGTTACGGTCGCGGCCCAGTGGCTGATCGCCGAAAGCGTGCCCGCCGAGACCGTCTATCAGATCACGCGCGCCCTCTGGCATCCCAATACGCGCCGTTTGCTCGACAACGGCCATCCCAAGGCGCGCCTGATCAGCCTGGAGACCGCCCTGCGTGCGCGCAGCGTGCCGATCCATCCTGGCGCCGAGCGCTACTACGAGGAAGTCGGGCTGCTCGAGATCGGTCCCTGACGTCGCTTCAGGCTAAAGGTCGATGCTGTAGGGCTCGGCCCGGGCCGCCGCGCTCCAGTCCTGCATTGCGGGCAGTGCCATTACGGCCTCGCAGTAGGTTCGCGCCGCCGGGTCGAGCTCGACACCGTAGGTGAGGAAACGGGTTACCACCGGCGCGTAGAAGGCATCGGCGATGCCGACTCGGCCGAACAGGAAGTCGCCGCCGCTCCCGAAGCGGGCGCGACAGTCGGCCCAGATCTCCAGGATGCGGGCGATGTCCTCCGCGACTCCCGGTGCGCGGCCCTGGCCGTGGCGGTCGGCGCGCAAATCCATCGGCATGTTCTGGCGCAGGGCCAGGAATCCGGCGTGCATCTCGGCGCTGACCGCACGGGCGACGGCCCGGGCGGACGGGTCGTCCGGCCACAGGCCCGCATCCGGATGGCGCTCGGCGAGGAACTCGGCGATGGCGAGCGACTCGTGGATCGACAGCCCCTCGACTGCGAGCAGCGGGACCTTTCCGCTCGGGCTGTGGCGGCGGATCCGCTCGGCGGTGTCGGGCTGGCGCAGCGGGATCACGATCTCCTCGAAGTCCACGACGCACAGCGCGAGCGGCAGCCAGCCGCGCAGCGACCAGGAGGAATAGTTCTTGTTTCCGATCACGATGCGGTAGTGGGTCAAGGGCGCCTGCTCCGGTCCGGCAAGAGGTGTTTCGCAGGCGCAAGCTCTACCGTAAAAGAGGCCCGCGCATAAGGGCCGCCGTCGGCGGCCGGTCACATGGGAGCAGCCAAGATGTCCAAGCCCGCCACACTGATTGCACGCCCAACCGGCACCGCGGTTCCCCTGGTGCCCCTGCGCGAGGCGGAGCTTTCGGCCTGGCGCGGCCGTCAGGACAAGGCCGCGGCGGCCTGGGTGACGCGCAGCGGCTTTGCCGCCAGGCCCGGCCGTCACTGCCTCGTGCCCGGCGCCGAGGGCGAGCTGGCGGCGGTTCTGGTCGGCATCGGCGACGAGCCCGAGCCGTGGGATTTCGGCGGCCTGCCGCAGACGCTGCCGAAAGGCGACTATCGGCTGGAGGGCGCCGACAGCCGAGTGGCCGGCCTCGCCGCCCTGGGCTGGGCCCTGGGCAGCTATCGCTTTACCCGTTACAGGGCGGCCGACAGCGAGTTGGCGCGTCTGGTCTGGCCGGCCGGGGTCGACCGCGCCGCGGTGACTCGCACGGCCGAGGCGATCGCGCTGGTGCGCGACCTGATCAACACGCCGGCCTGCGACATGGGCCCGGGGGAGCTCGCCGAGGCGGCCAAGGGCCTTGCCAAACGTTACAAGGCCAAGGCGACGGTGACCAGCGGCGTGGCCCTGCTGCGCGCGAACTATCCTGCAATCCATGCCGTCGGCCGCGCCGCGGCGCAGGAGCCGCGCCTGATCGACCTGCGCTGGACCGGGCCGGAGGGAGAGGAGGGGCCGCGCATCACGCTGGTCGGCAAGGGCGTCTGCTTCGATTCCGGCGGGCTCGACATCAAGCCGGCCTCGGGTATGAAGCTGATGAAGAAGGACATGGGCGGCGCCGCGCACGTGCTCGGGCTCGCCGTCATGATCATGGACGCCGGCCTGCCGGTGCGCCTGCGCGTGCTGGTGCCGGCGGTCGAGAACGCGGTGTCCGGGTCGAGCTTCCGGCCGCTCGACGTGCTCAAGACGCGCAAGGGCATTACCGTCGAGGTCGGCAACACCGATGCCGAGGGACGGCTCGTGCTGTGCGACGCGCTGGCCGAGGCGGTCGGCGAATCGCCCGAGCTGCTGGTCGACTTCGCGACCCTTACGGGGGCGGCGCGGGTCGCGCTGGGCACCGATCTGCCGGCCATGTTCTGCAATCACGAGGACACCGCCGCGCGCCTGCTCGGCCACGGGCTGGCCCATGCCGATCCGCTCTGGCGCATGCCGCTGCACCGGCCCTATCGTCCGCAGCTCGACAGCAAGGTGGCCGACATCAACAACATCTCCTCCGGCCCCTATGCCGGTGCGATCACGGCCGCCCTGTTCCTGCAGGAGTTCGTGCCCGACGCGATCCCCTGGGTGCACATCGACCTCATGGCCTGGAATCTGACCGGCCGCCCGGGCCGCCCCGAAGGCGGCGAGGCCATGGGCCTGCGTGCCGTCTACGCCCTGATCGAGGAGACGGCCCGCCGGCCGGGTCGACAGTCCCGCAAGTCCCGCGCCAAGTAGGCCGACGCGGGCTTGATCGGGGCGTCGTATCGGCCTAGCTTGTTCCGGCCGCGCAACGAAGGAGGCTCCGCCCATGGCGCCGCTCAGCGCGCAGGACGGCCTGCGCCTGTGGCATGACGTCACCCTGGCCGCGCTCCGCCGGGACGCGCCCGACCTGACCCTGCGCCAGCTCGCGCTGCTGCTCGAGGTCTATCTGAACCCGCCGCCGCACACGGTGCGCGGGCTGGCGGAAAGATTGGCCATCTCGAAACC
>CAZDBC010000403.1:0-3645 GCA_964503295.1 uncultured Kiloniellaceae bacterium
GCCGCCTTCTTCAGGTTGGCCGCCGGCTTGAAGCGCAGGCTCTTGGAGGCCCTGATCTTGATCGGTTCGCCGGTCTGCGGGTTGCGGCCGGTGCGCGCGGCGCGCTTGGTCACGGCGAAGGTGCCGAAGTTCCCGATGGTGAACTTCCCTTCCTTGCGCGCGGCCTTCAGGCCGGCTTCGATCTCGCCGAACACGAGGTCGACCACCCGCTTGGCCTCGGCCTTGCTCAGATCGCCGCTCTTGGCGACACGTTCGATAAAGGCTGCTTTGCTCATCTTCTACTTCCCCGGTAATACGCGAATCGAATCCCCCGTAGCTTCGCGGGATATCGGCGCATAAGCCTTTTTGCCGCGTCCCGCAAGTGTTCCGCGCCAGGAACCCGCATGGGAATGCGGGATTCGTGAAGTCCGGGACCGCCTGCACCGGCCGTTGCGGCGATGCGCGCGAAGCCCGGGCCCTGCCGCCGGCGCTCTGTGCGGGGCGGGAACAACTCCGGCCGAATAACCCGGGGCAGCAACGGCCGCGTCGTCAGTGAGTCCAGTTGCCCAGGCGGTCGACCCGGAAATTGTCTGCGTAGGCCTTGGGCTTGATCTTGCGGCTGTGCGGCTGCTCGACGGTATACATGTAGCCGTTGCGCTGCGCGTAGGAGACGGCCTCGTCCTTGTCGTCGAACCACAGCCGCACCTGGCCGCGCGTATCGCGGCTCGCGGTCCAGCCCATCAAAGGCTCGAGCTCGCGCCGATCATGGGGCTCGAACTCCAGCACCCATTTGTTGGTCCTGGCCCGCCCCGACTGCATGGCGGTCTTGGGTTGCTGATAGATGCGCACCTGCATGATCGCTGGTTTTCCTGACCTGTCGCCGCGCTCCGGCCGTCGCTGAATTCCTGGTCGGGGCGAGAGGATTCGAACCTCCGACATCCTGCTCCCAAAGCAGGCACTCTACCAGGCTGAGCTACGCCCCGTGCGCGCCGAAAACTAGGCATTTGCAGGGCCTTGCGCAAGCCGGCAATGCGCATTGCGCGGTCCCGAGCCGCGAGCGGTCGCGCTGTCTCGCCGTTATCCCTGGGCTGGCCCCAAGGCCGGCGGAACGCTGGCGCCGCAGCCCCGCCATCCCTATATTCCCGGGGGTCCGGCTGGCCCGACCGGCCGCAGGACCGCCCAGACCAATAGATCTCGACCAGTACATAGTTTCATGACGCTCACCGACCGGGTCGCCGAGCGGCGCACCTTCGCCATCATTTCCCACCCCGACGCGGGCAAGACCACCCTGACGGAGAAGCTGCTGCTGTTCGGCGGGGCGATCCAGCTCGCCGGCGCGGTCAAGGCGCGCGGCGATGCCCGCCGGGCCCACTCCGACTGGATGAAGGTCGAGCGCGAGCGCGGCATCTCGGTCGCCTCCTCGGTCATGACCTACGGCTATGCGGGCCGAACCTTCAATCTGCTCGACACGCCGGGACACCAGGACTTCAGCGAAGACACCTACCGGACCCTGACCGCGGTCGACTCGGCGGTCATGGTGATCGACGCCGCCAAGGGCATCGAGAGCCAGACCCGCAAGCTGTTCGAGGTCTGCCGCCTGCGCGACGTCCCGATCACCACCTTCATCAACAAGCTCGACCGGGAGGCGCGCGAGCCTTTCGACCTGCTTGACGAGATCGAACAGACCCTGGCGCTCGACGTCGCGCCGGTCTCCTGGCCGATCGGCATGGGCCGCAACTTCCTTGGCTGCTACGATCTGCTCAAAGATCGCCTGCTTCTCATGCGCCGCGGCGACAGCGGGCGCGACGCCGAAGGCATCGACTGCCGCGGTCTGGACGATCCCAAGCTGGACGAGCTGTTGCCGGACCATGCCGTCGCCCAACTGCGCGAAGAGGTCGAGATGGCGCGCGAGCTCTGCCCTGCCTTCGACCTCGAGGCCTATCTGGCCGGCCACCTGACCCCCGTCTTCTTCGGCAGCGCCCTGAACAACTTCGGCGTTCGCGAACTGCTTCATGGTCTGGCCGAACTGGCGCCCCCGCCGCGCCCGCAACCCGCTCTCGAGCGGCAGGTCGACCCGCGCGAGGAAAAGGTCAGCGGCTTCGTCTTCAAGATCCAGGCGAACATGGATCCCAACCACCGCGACCGTATCGCCTTCATGCGCCTGTGCTCCGGCCATTTCCGGCGTGGCATGAAGCTGCGCCACGTGCGCAGCGGCAAGACCCTCAACATCCACAACCCGGTCCTGTTCCTGGCACGCGACCGGGAACTCGCCGAGGAGGCCTGGCCCGGTGACATCATCGGAATCCCAAACCATGGCAACCTGGGGATCGGAGATGCGCTGACCGAAGGCGAGGCCCTGCGCTTCACCGGCATACCCAGCTTCGCGCCGGAACACCTCCAGCGGGTGCGCCCGGAGGACCCGCTGCGCGCCAAGCATCTCGGACGCGCCCTGGAACAGCTGGCCGAAGAGGGTGCCGCCCAGGTCTTCAAACCGCGCATTGGCGGGGACTGGATCGTCGGGGTGGTCGGGCCGCTGCAGTTCGACGTCCTGGCCGACCGCATTCGCACGGAGTATGAGGTGCCCGTGCGCTTCGAGCCGGCGGCACTCTTCACCGCACGCTGGATCGAGGCCGAGCAGGCCCAGGATCTCAAGAAGTTCATCGACGCAAACCAGATGGCCGTCGCAACGGACCACAGCGGCGCGCCGGTGTTCCTGGCGCGCAACGCCTGGCATCTCGAGCGGGCGGCGGAGGATTGGCCGGCGTTGCGCTTCCTCAAGACCCGCGAGCAGCACTGATGGGCGCGCGGGCGCGCCTGCGGCCGTGACCGAGGCCCGTCTGCCCATCGGCCTTTGGGTCAGCGCCCATCTTCGCCGCTGCGCGGCCGAGGGCATCGTCGCGGTGCTCGCCCGGCGCGGCTCCGATTACGGCGGCGCGGTGCTGGTCAAGATCAACCAACTCGATCTCGGCTGCCGCATCCTCACCCAGACCCGCGACCTTGAGGGCGCGCCGGCTTGGCTCGCCGCCTTCGACGGCGGACTGGCGCCCGAACCGGAAGCCGACGCCTACATCGCACGGGCCGTGTCCCGAGATCCCGACCTGTGGGTGATCGAGATCGAGGATCGGGCCGGTAGGCATCCCTTCGAGGGTCCCATTCTGTAAGCGCCACGGCTCTCCGGTTCGTGCTTCGAAAAAAGGAGTCTGCAACGCCATGTCCAGTCGCACGATCAGCATGACCGACGACCTCTACGCCTATCTGCTCGCGAACAGCCTGCGCGAGCCGGAGCTGCTGCGGCGCCTGCGCGAAGAGACGGCTGCGCTGCCGGAGGCGCAGATGCAGATCTCTCCCGAGCAGGGTCAGTTCATGGCCCTGCTGGTCCGGCTCCTGGGCGCGCGCAAGACCGTCGAGATCGGCACCTTCACCGGTTACAGCGCGCTTTGCGTCGCCGGAGCGCTGCCGCCCGACGGCCGCGTCATCTGCTGCGACATCAGCGAAGACTACACGGCGGTCGCGCAGCGCTACTGGCGGGAGGCAGGCCTCGCAGAGCGAATCGAGCTGCATCTGGCGCCGGCCCGTGAGACCCTTGAGCGCCTGCGCGGCTCGGACGCAGCCGAAACCTTCGACTTCGGCTTCATCGACGCGGACAAGGAGAGCTACGACGCCTAC
>CAZDBC010000404.1:0-3636 GCA_964503295.1 uncultured Kiloniellaceae bacterium
GAACTTCGGCCGCAAGAGGGCATGTCGGCTGCCGGCGAGTAGGCGACACGAGGCCGGCACGAGTTCGCGATAGTCCAAGGGCCGGCGCCCGGGCGTCTGGTCCAGCAGGATGTCGCAATCATGAGGGCGGTCGGCAAGGTCGTCGATGACCAGGATGCGCCCTGCCCAGGTCCGGCAGGCCGTCTCGTAAGCGGCGCCGAGATCGTAGCTGTCGACGACGAAGAGGTCGCAGTGACCAGCGGCATCGAAGACTGCCGTGGGCGATTCAAGGTCGGCGCCATCCAGCAGGGCCAGCGGCCAGCCGCTTCGGGCGATCTGGGGACAGCTCTCCGGCGTTGCCGCGCTGCAGGCGAAGAGTCCCTGCCATCCCCGCGCAGTCAGCGCCTGGGCCAACGCCAAGCAGCGCATGACATGGCCGCCCCCGCGCGTGGCATCGCCGTCGGAGCGAATGACCGCCCGTGGCGCCATAATCTGCTCCGTCGTTTCAGTCGGGCGGCTCGAGGGCGTCGAGGGCGAGAGGTTCGCCGGCCTCGAGGTCGCGCGCCGCGCGGCGACCGATCACGCTCTCCAGGTATTTCGGCTTCAGCCCCAGGCCGGGGCGTATTGCGCGCAGGTCGTCGGCGGACAGCGGCACGCCGCGTTTGACCGGACGGATGAGATAGAGCGAGCGCCGCTGGGAGAGACTCGCGGCCTCCGAAGGCTTGGGCCCGTAATGCGGCCGGCCGAGCGCGGTCCAGACGCGACGGCTCGCCTCGACCAGCGCTGCGAGCTCGTCCGGTTCGAGCGAGAACGCGCTGTCGACGCCGCCGTCGGCCCGCGACAGGGTGACATGCTTCTCGACCAGCACCGCCCCGAGCGCAACGGCGGCCAGCGCGGTCTCAAGCCCCGGCGTATGGTCCGAGAGGCCGCAGGGGACGCCGAAGCGGGCCGCCATGTCGGGGATGGTCGCAAGGTTGGCGTCCTCGATGGGCGCCGGATAGGCGCTGGTGCAGTAAAGCAGGATCTGCTCTCCGCCGCCGGCGGCGCGTGCTGTCGCCAGGGCGTCCCGGATCTCCTCTTCGGTTGCCAGGCCGGTCGAGAGAATGAGCGGCTTGCCAGTCGCGGCGGCCCGTCGAATCAGCGCCAGGTCGACCAGTTCGAACGACGCGATCTTGAAGCAGGGCGTCTGCAGGCGTTCGAGCAGTTCGACCGCGGCGGCCTCGAACGGCGAGGAGAAAATGGTCAGGCCGAGTTCGCGGGCACGCCCGAACAGGGCCGGATGCCAGTCCCAGGGGGTGTGCGCGGCCTTGTAGAGGTCGTGCAGGTGCCAGCCGTCCCACAGACCTCCGGAGAGGGTAAACTCCGGCCGCGTACCGCGCAGGGTCATCGAGTCGGCGGTATAGGTCTGCAGCTTCACCGCATCGGCACCGGCCGCATGGCAGGCCTCGATCAAGGCCAAGGCCCGCTCCAGGCTGCCGTTGTGATTGCCCGACAGCTCGGCGACCACGTACGGGGGCTGCCCGGCACCGACGGGCCGGCCGTTCAGCACGACCTGACAGCTCGATTCGCCCACGGCTGCACTCTCTCGATCGTCGGGCATGGCGCTCGCGGAAACATGGCTGCGTTTCGCAGAGCCGTCGACCCGTATAGCTTAACCCTGTGCCGGGGGACCTGAAAAAGGGTTAACCGCTTGGATGACGCGGCGCCGAAGCCGCGCAGGCTTGAGGCCGGGCTCGCAGCCGTCTATAGCAGGGCGGCCTTCAGGAGCGGGAGCCCCTCTTCATGACCGTCCTCGTTACCGGTGTCGCCGGCTTCATCGGATCTCACGTTGCACGGGCCCTGCTCGATCGCGGCGACCAGGTGATCGGCGTCGACAATCTGAACGACTACTACGACCCGGTGCTCAAGCACGCCCGGCTGGCACGGCTCGAAGGGCGCAACGGCTTCGGCTTCCACCGGCTGGACATCGCCGACCGCGAGGAGCTCCCCAAGCTCTGCGGCGACCGCCCCGAGATCGACCGGGTCGTTCATCTGGCCGCCCAGGCCGGGGTTCGTTACTCGCTCGTAAACCCATACGCCTACGTCGAAAGCAACGTCATGGGCCAGCTGGTGGTCATGGAGGCCGCGCGCCTGCTGCCCCGGCTGCGGCATCTGGTCTATGCTTCCTCCTCGTCGGTCTATGGCGCCAACACCGAAATGCCGTTCTCGGTCGATCAGCGGGTCGACAAACCGGTCTCTCTCTATGCCTCGACCAAGCGGGCGGCGGAGCTGATGGCTCGGTCGCATGCCCATGTCCACGGCCTGCCCATGACCGGCCTGCGATTCTTCACCGTCTACGGGCCATGGGGGCGGCCCGACATGTCCGCCTACATCTTCACCAAGGCGATCTTCGAGGGCGAGCCGATCCCGGTGTTCGGCGAGGGCCGCATGAAGCGCGACTTCACTTACATCGACGACATCGTTGCCGGCGTTCTGGCCGCGCTCGACCGGCCGCCGGATGCTGCGGAACAGCCGCCGCACAGGGTCTATAACCTCGGCAACAACCGGACCGAGGACCTCCTGCGTTTCATCGAGGTGCTCGAGCAGGCCTGCGGCCGCAAGGCCGTGAAGCGCTTCGAGGGCATGCAGCCGGGCGACGTGCGCGAGACCTATGCCGACATCGAGGCTTCGCGCCGTGATCTCGGTTTCACGCCACGAACCACCATCGACGAGGGTCTGCCGCGTTTCGTCGAGTGGTACCGCGACTATCACGGCGTCTCGGCCTGATCGCCCGCCTCGCTCACGGCGCTCCGGCGGCCAGGCGCCGGTCGCGCTCGCGGCGCGCCTCCTGCTGCTTGGCCAGCAGCGAGGCGATCAGCACGCCGACGGCGACAAGGCCGATCAGGATGGTCGAAACCGCGTTGATCTCCGGCGTCACGCCGAGCCGCACGCTGCTGTAGATCTTCATCGGCAGCGTGGTCGCCCCCGGTCCGGTGGTGAAGCTCGCGATCACCAAGTCGTCGAGCGACAGGGTGAAAGCGAGCAGCCAGCCGGAAATGACCGCCGGTGCGACGATCGGCAGGGTGATCACGAAGAAGGTGCGCGCCGGCGGGCAGCCGAGGTCCATCGCTGCCTCCTCGATCGCGAGATCGAAGGTGATCAGGCGCGACTGGACGACGATCGCCACGTAGCACATGGAAAAGGTGATATGGGCGATCGTCAGGGTGAGGAAGCCCCGATCGAGATTGATCGCAACGAACATCAGCAGCAGCGACAGTCCGGTGATCACCTCCGGCATGACCAGAGGCGCGTAGATCATTCCGGAGAACAGGGTTCGGCCGCGAAAGCGGCCGAAGCGCGCCAGCATGAGGCCGGCAATCGTTCCCAGCACCGTCGCCAGGGTCGAGGCGATGACTGCAACCCGGAAGGTCACCCAGGCAGCGTCGAGCAGGCCCTGGTTGCGCAGCAGCTCGCCGTACCACTTGGTCGAGAAGCCGGCCCAGACGGTGACGAGCTGGGATTCGTTGAAGCTGAAGATGATCAGAATGACGATCGGCAGGTAGAGGAAGGCGAAGCCCGTCACCAGCGCCGTCACGTTGAACCAGGTCAGCCCGAACTTCATGGTCCCGCGACCTCCGATGCCCGGCTTTGGCGGTCGCCTGTGCGGAATGCCGGCGT
>CAZDBC010000405.1:0-3634 GCA_964503295.1 uncultured Kiloniellaceae bacterium
CAGGCGCGACAGCAGCTGCGCGCTGAGGTAGCGGCCGAGGACCGAGGTCACGGGGTCACCGCAGCGTCAGCTCGCGCCGCGCCAGGCCGCGAAGGCGCGTGCACGGCGGCCGAAACCGCGCAGCCGATCGAGCAGAGCGGGCCCGCTCCGGCCGTCCGGCACGACGAAGGCGGCTTCCCGGTAGAGAAGGGCGGTGCCGAGCAGGAGCGCGGCGAAGGGCAGCCACAGTCCGACCAGCGGGCCGATGACCTCGCGCTTGACCAGCGCATCCCCGAAATCGAGGGCCTTGTGGTAGACGAGCAGGATCAGAAGGCCCTTGAGAACCGTGTAGTCGCGGCCCCGGCGGTTCCGGCGGACCGCGAGCGCCGCTGCCAGGACCGGCAGCACCAGCGTCGAGAGCAGCACGACCACGCGACCGTTCAGTTCGGCCAGCAACTCGGGCCGGCCGGGCTCGGCCGGGGGATCGGCCAGCGCCTGCCACAGCTCGGGCAGGGTCAGCTCGCGCCGGTCGCCGCCCCGGGGGCGGTAGCGCGTCGAGTTGCCGGTCTCGACCGGCCAGGTCAGTTCGTCGAAGGTGATCGTCTCGGCCGCGGTCTCGCCGCTGAAGCGGGTGCGCAGGCCGTCGCGCAGGCGCAGCAGGGTCCGGCTGCCGTCGCGCGAAGGGAGCAGGGTTCCGCGCCGTGCCGTCGTCGCCTCGGACGTGCCGTTTTCCATCTCCTCGAGGACGAAGATGCCGGTCAGCGCAAGGGCGCTGCCCTGCCGTTCGGCGGTCTCGGCGAAGAAGGTCAGGTTGCCGGCCTGGATGAAGGCACCTTCCTTGACCGCGGCGCTCAGCGAGGCCTCGGCCACGTCGTGCTTGAGCGCGCGGTAGGCGTAGCGGGCGTAGGGCTGCAGGAAGCCGATGATCAGGGCCACCGCGGCGACGGTTGCCACCGCCAGCCAAAGGGTCGGCTTGAGCAGGCGCGGCAGGCCGCTGCCCGCCGCCATCAGGGCGGGCAGCTCGTTGTCCCGGTTCAGGCGGCCGAAGGTCAGCAGCACGCCGAAGAAGAAGGCCGCCGGCAAGGCGATCCCGAGATAGTGCGGCGCCAGCAGTACGACCATGGTGCCGACGTTGCGCAGCACGTCGTCCGGACCCGCGAAGAGGTCGAACAGGCGCATGAGGCGCTCGAGCAGGAGGGCGGCCAGCCCGATCGCGGTCACCGTCAAGGTGGTTGCGATGACCTGCCGCGACAGGTAACGGTCCAGCGTGTTCAAAACCTTGCCCCGAAGGGTTGCCGGGCACCGCCGACGCGCCCGGACGGTGCCGGGCGCCGGCGCCGCGGCCCGGGGGCCGGAAGTGGCGTTATCATCGCGAACGTGCTCGCGGAGGCAAGAGTGATCTGGGTGCCGGCAGGGCCATGACGACTGAATCGCAGGCCTTGCCGGTCGATGCCGGGCCGTCCCGACCGCCCCGCGTCTGGTTGCTGGTCGGCGACAAGCTCGGCGACAATGCGCAGGTGCGCATGATCGCGCGCGCGCTCGACTGGCCGGTGGAGGAGAAGTACCTGCGCATGCGGCCGGACTTCGAGTTCGGCAAGCCGCGCGTGAAGGCCTCCCTGCATCACATCGACGGCGCCGCGTCGGCGCCGCTCGAGCCGCCCTGGCCGGACCTGGTGATCGCCATCGGCCGACGCATGTCGATGGCGGCGCTCTGGATCAAGGAACGCTCCGGCGGGCGCAGCCGCATCGTCCTGGTCGGGCGGCCTCGGCGCCTGCTCGAACGCTTCGACCTTGTGGTGACCGCAACCCACTATCGCCTTCCGCCGAGGCCCAACGTCATGCGCCTGGACCTGCCGCTGATGGCCGTCGATCCGGCGGCGGTCGAGGCCGCGGCGACGGAGTGGGGGCCTCGCCTGACCGGTCTCCGGCGGCCCCTCGTTGCCCTGCTGGTCGGCGGGCCGACCAAGCCGGTGCGCTTCGATCCGGACGTCGCCGGTGACCTGCTGGACCGCTCCCTGGAGTTCGTGCGCGGACTGGGCGGCACGCTCTTCGTTTCCACCAGCCGGCGCACGCCCGCGGCCATTGCCGATCTGCTCGAGCATCGCCTGCCGGTCGACGCCCGCCTTTACCGCTGGCGCCCGGACAGCGCCGACAATCCCTATCTCGGCCTGCTGGGCCTCGCCGACGGCTTCATCGTGACCGGCGACAGCATCTCCATGATGGTCGAGGTCGCCCGTCTCGGCAAACCGCTGGCGATCTTCCGTCAGCCGCCGTCTGAACGGCCCGCTAGCCGGCTGCTGCGGCCGTTAGGCCGGCTCCTGCACGGCGAGGCGGGACCCTTGCGCCGGCTCGGCGACCTGCTTTACCGCACCGGCCTGACCGGCTATTCGCGCGACCTGGAGGCGCTCCACGACCTTCTGTTCACGCGGGGCCTCGCGGTGCCGCTCGGCGCGCCCTTTCCCGCGACGCCGCGGCGTGCCGCTGACGAGGCCGCGGCGGTCGCCGCGCGCATCAAAACACTTCTGGCACCTGCGAAGGATCCGGGCGCGGCCCATTGCACCGGCCCCCGCCAGGGTCTATAGACGGCGCGTTTCGGCTCCGGGCCGCCTTGCGCCCGGGCCGACGAGAAGGAACCGCGGGGCCATGCGCAACATCGTCAACAAGCTGGCGCGGGAGTTGCTGGTGCGCCTGCTCGTCTTTCTGCCGCGCGAGCGAAGAGTGGCGTTCGAGCGGCGCTGGCGCGGCCGGGAGGAGCTACGCAAGCTGCGCCTTTGCGACGCCGTCATCGTCTCCTTCGGAAAGAGCGGACGGACTTGGCTGCGCGTCTTGCTGTCGCGCTTCTTTCAGGTCCGGTTCGGCCTGTCGGAACGGCATCTGATCGGGTTTGACAACCTGCACCGCAAGAATCGCAGCATTCCCAGGCTGTTCTTCACCCATGACAACTACTTGCGCGACTACACGGGCCATCGCTCCGACAAGTCGGACTACTACGACCGCAAGGTCGTGCTCCTGGTCCGTCATCCCTGCGATATCGCTGTCTCCCAGTACTTCCAGTGGAAGTTTCGCATGCGCCCGGCGAAGAAGGTTCTCAACGACTACCCGGCCGGCGACGGCGAGCTCTCGGTCTTCGATTTCGTCATGGACGGGAAGGCCGGCCTGACCAAGGTGATCGACTTCCTCAACGGCTGGGCCGCCGAGCTGCCGCGCCTGAACGAGGTGCTGGTGGTCCGTTACGAGGACATGCGCGCCGACCCGGACGCCGTACTCGACCGGATCCTGCGCTTTCTCGGCTTCGAGCCCAGCGCGGGCGAACTGGCCGAGTCGGTCGCCTTCGCGTCGGTCGAGAACATGCGCGCCATGGAGCAGCGCAAGATCTTCTGGTTGAGCGGCGGCCGCATGACGCCGCGCGACCGAAGCAATCCCCATTCCTACAAGGTGCGGCGCGCCAAGGTCGGCGGCTACCGCGACTACTTCGACGACGCGCAGCTCGCCGCCATCGATGCCCTGGTCGCAGAGCGCCTGCTGCCGGCCTTCGGCTATGCCGCGACGGCGGGCGCGGCGCCTGAAGATGCCGCGCCGGGCACTGCCGCCGCCAAGGAGCGCGCGGCACGCGCCTGAGCGGGGCGGTCCGCTTGCGGACTCGCAACCTTTTTGC
>CAZDBC010000406.1:0-3633 GCA_964503295.1 uncultured Kiloniellaceae bacterium
TCCCGGTGAAGAGCTCCTTCGCCTCCGTCCCCGCACTGTATGCGCGGCTGCTGGATCTCCTCGGGCTCCTCGCGGGCCTGCTGTTCCTCTTCCTGGCCCTTGCCGTGACCGTCGACGTCGTGGTGCGCAACCTGGGCTGGGGCACGCTCGAATGGATGCTCGAGGCGGCGCAGTACGGCATGTTCGCGGCCACCTTCCTGGCGGCCCCCTGGGTGCTGCGCCTGGCTTCGCATGTGCGCGTCGACGTCTTGATCCGCATCGTGCCCCCTCGTGTGGCGGCATGGATGGAAGGGATTGTCGACGCGATCGGCGTGGCGCTGTGCGTGGCGTTGTTCCGGTACGGCCTCGACGCCACCATCGATGCGGCAGCGAGCAAGATGACCCGCGGCGATCAGTTCCAGATCCCCGATTGGACGCTTCTGAGCGTTGTCCCCCTCGTGTCGGTCCTCCTGGGGGTCGAGTTCGGCCTGCGGCTGCGGCGCGTGGTGCGCGGCGAGCCGGCCGACACCCGGGACGTCCAGGTCGGACTCTAGCCGATGGA
The DNA here is from genome assembly GCA_964503295.1 of uncultured Kiloniellaceae bacterium. Lineage (GTDB taxonomy): Bacteria > Pseudomonadota > Alphaproteobacteria > Kiloniellales > Kiloniellaceae > CAZDBC01. Next base: position 542 of record CAZDBC010000406.1, read on the forward strand.
ATGGTTCGACACCCTGCTGGCCCTCGCCGGGATCGAGACCTGGGTCGCCGCAGTGGTGATCATGATCGGCGGCCTGGTGGCGCTGATGGCCCTGGGCCTGCCGGTGGCCTTCGCCTTCCTGGTGGTGAACATGATCGGCGTGCTGCTGTTCAAGGGCGCCGCCGGCCTGCCGCTGTTCGCGCGCGACATCACCGCCGCACTGACCAACTTCACGCTCCTGCCCATCCCGATGTTCATTTTGATGGGCGAGATCCTGTTCCACTCCGGCGTCGCCTTCCTGGCGATCGGCGCCATCGAGCGGCTCATCGCGCGCGTCCCGGGGCGTCTCTCGATCGTGTCGATCGTCGGCGGCACCGTGTTCTCGTCGCTCTCGGGCTCGACCATCGCCAATACCGCGCTGCTGGGCAGCGTGCTGATGCCCGACATGATGAAGCGCGGCTATCACCCGACCATCGCCATGGGGCCGATCATGGCGACGGGCTCGATCGCCATGCTGATCCCGCCCTCGGCGCTGGCGGTGCTGCTGGGCAGCCTGGCGTCATCGATGGGCGGATCGCTCGTGTCGCTGGAGATGTCGATCTCGAAGCTGCTCATCGCCGGCATTGTGCCGGGCATCGTGATGAGCGTCGTGTTCATCGGCTATGTCGTGTTGCGCTGCACGCTCAATCCCAGGCTGGCGCCCGCCTACGATATCCCCGAAACCACGCTGTGGGAGCGCTGGCGGCCGGTGCTGGTCTACGTACTGCCGCTGCTGATCATATTCCTGGTAGTGGTGGGAAGCATTTTCCTGGGCTGGGCCACGCCCACCGAGTCGGCGGCCTTGGGCTCGGTCGCCTCGCTGGTTTCGGTGTTCGCCTACGGCCGGTTCTCGGTGGGCGGCATGCTCAAGGCCGTCCACGAGACGGCGCGCATTTCGGCCATGATCCTGTTCATCATCGGCAGTTCGATCACCTTCTCCCAGATCCTCAGCTTCACCCAGGCACCGGATCAGATCATCGCCGGGCTGGGCGGGCTGACCGACTCGCCCTTCCTCGTGCTGCTGATCATGCTCGGCATCCTGTTGGTGCTGGGCGCGTTCATGGATCAGGTCTCGATGATGCTCATCACTCTGCCCTTCTTCCTGCCGCTGGCCTTCGACATGGGCTTCGACATGCTGTGGTTCGGGGTGCTGATGCTGATCTGCCTGGAGATCAGCTTCACCACCCCGCCCTTCGGCCTGCTGATCTACGTCATGAAGGGCGTGGCGCCGCCGCACATCACGATCAGGCAGGTCTACGTCGCCGCCCTGCCCTTCATCTTCCTGGCGCTGTGCGTGCTGGCGCTGATCGTCGCGGTGCCCGAGACCGCGACCTGGCTGCCGAGCCAGATCCATCGAGAATAAGGAAATTGCTGGACTCGGCCTTCGCCGAGCGTTGGTGGGCGGTGCAGGGCTCGAACCTGCGACCTCCTGGGTGTAAACCAGACGCTCTTCCAGCTGAGCTAACCGCCCGCCGGAGCAATCTAGTGACTTTGACGAGAGAGGGGAACCGTTCCAGCCGGCGCCGATCCGCGCAGGGCGGACCGGCGCCGTGCCGGAGAGCGGGCGCTCAGTTGAGCGCGTCCTTCAGGCCCTTGCCGGCCTTGAACTTCGGCACCCGGGCCGCCGGGATCTGGATCGTGGCCCCCGTGCGCGGGTTGCGGCCGGTCGAGGCCGCGCGGTTGGACACCGCGAACGTCCCGAACCCGACAAGGCGGACATCGTCCCCGCCGCGCAACGCGCCGGTGATGGTGTCTAATACGGCGTCGACGGCCTTCACGGCGTCGGCTTTCGAAATGCCGGCCTGATCGGCCACTTTAGACGCAAGATCGGCTTTGTTCACCTTCGCCCCCTTTGCTGGTCGGAACGAGAAATCGCCGGAACGAATCGGCATGGAGATTGGGAGTCTATGGGGCAGCCGGACTTCCCGTCAACGAAAGCCCGGCCGTTATCCACAGAAACCTCAGGAAATCCGCCATTTGTAGCGAATTAATGCCGTTCAGTGGGTCACGACCTCACCCACTTCGCCCTCTCCGGGCTTCACCGGGGGCACATCCGATTCGTTTTCCGACCATTCAATGGGCGTCGGCCGGGATACCAAGGCGTGCTCCAGGACCTCGTCGATCGTAGACACGCTGACGAGTTCGAGGCCCTTCTTCACGTTGTCCGGGATATCCGGCAGGTCGCGCTCGTTCTCCTTCGGAATGAGCACGGTCTTGATGCCGCCGCGCATCGCCGCGAGCACCTTCTCCTTGAGCCCGCCGATGGGCAGCACCCTGCCGCGCAACGAGATCTCGCCCGTCATGGCCACGTCCTTGCGCACCGGGATACCGGTGAGCACCGAGACGATCGAGGTCACCATGGCGACCCCCGCCGACGGCCCGTCCTTGGGCGTGGCGCCCTCGGGGACGTGGACGTGGATGTCGCGTTTCTCGAACACGGTGGGCTTGATGCCGAACGACACCGCGCGCGCCTTCACGAAGCTCTCCGCCGCCTGCACCGATTCGCGCATGACGTCGCCGAGCTTACCGGTCGTGGTCATCTTGCCCTTGCCGGGCAACATGACCGCTTCGACCGACAGCAGCTCGCCGCCAACCTCGGTCCAGGCCAGCCCGGTGGTCACGCCCACCAGATCCTCGGCCTCGACCTCGCCGAACCGATAGCGGCGCACACCCGCATACTTCTCGAGGTTGCGCGGCGTGACCTTCACCTGCTTGGCGTCGCCCTGAACGATCTGGCGTACCGCCTTGCGCGCCAGGTTTGCGATCTCGCGCTCGAGGTTCCGCACACCCGCCTCGCGGGTGTAGTAGCGGATCAGTTCGCGCAGGCCGTTCTCCGAGATCGACCACTCGCCTTCCTTGAGGCCGTGGGCCTCGATCTGCTTCGGGATCAGGTGTCGATTGGCGATCTCGACCTTCTCGTCCTCGGTGTAGCCGGCGATGCGGATCACCTCCATGCGGTCGAGCAGCGGGCCCGGGATCCGCAGGGTGTTGGCGGTGGTGACGAACATCACTTCGGACAGGTCGTAATCGACCTCGAGATAGTGGTCGTTGAAGTTGTTGTTCTGCTCGGGATC
>CAZDBC010000407.1:0-3629 GCA_964503295.1 uncultured Kiloniellaceae bacterium
GGGCTTCGACGAGACGGCGGGCGGCGATGGCGTCAAGCAGCAGATCGCCCGGGCGGCAGGTGCCACGGATTTCGCGTCGTTGGGTCGCGAGCTGATATCGACGCTGGAGCGTAGCTATGCGCTCTACCGCAAGCATCTGGAAGAACCGGCCGAGCGGCTTGTGGAGAGCAATGGTTGCGATGCTCAAACCTCGGCATCGAATCGCAATGCGGGCGGTGCATAGCTCGCGGGCCGGCCACGCAAGAACAGCGCGAGCGCCGGGATCCGACGCGGTCTAGATTTACGCCGTACGCATGATCGCCCCGCCGCGCGTCTGGAGCCGGCCAACCATGTCCAAGTCGCTTCGCCGCCTGTCCTGGGCCGGTCTCATGGCCGCCTGCTGTGCCGCCGCTATCGTGGCGGCCGAGACCGCCTCGATCGGGGGCGTTCTCGTCTGGGCGACCGTCGGGCTCCTGGAGTTGCCCGAGACCTTGGGCCTCGGCGCCGCTCTGCTGGTCGCGATCGCCACCGTGGCGGCCGGCCTGTGGATGTTCCGCGCCGCCTATGCCACGGAAACCCGGGCCGAGGACCCGGAGCCGAAGGGCTGAAAACGGCGGTCACGCCGCCCGCACTTCCGACAGGAAGCTCTCGACCTCGGACTTCAGGAAGCTGCTCTGCTGAGCCAGTTCGTCCGCCGCCTTCTTGAGGTTGGCCGAAGCCTCGCCGGTCTCGTTGGCGGCCGACTGCACGCCCGAGATGTTGCGCGACACCTCGCTCGTCCCGGTCGAAGCCTCCTGGGCGTTGCGGCTGATCTCCGACGTGGCCGCGCTCTGCTCCTCGACCGCGGAGGCAACCGCGGTCGCCGTCCCGTCGATCTCGTTGATCTGTGCCAGGATGTCCTTCATGCCGGCGACCGCCCGCCCGGAGGATTCGATGACGCTGCCGATCTGGGCCGAGACCGTGTCGGTCATCTTCCGGGTCTGGTTGGCCAGGTTCTTGACTTCGGAGGCGACCACGGCGAAGCCCTTGCCGGCCTCGCCGGCGCGCGCGGCCTCGATGGTGGCGTTGAGGGCCAGCAGGTTGGTCTGCTCGGCCACCTCGTTGATCGAGGCGACCACGCCGTTGATCTTTTCGATCGCACCCGAAAGGGCGTCCAGCTCGGCCTGGGCGCCGCTGCCCGACTCGGCCGCCGCGCCCGACCGCCGCGCCGCCTCGCCGACCTGCTGCGACACCTCCTTGATCGCTGCCGAGAGCTGCTCGGCGGCCGCGGCGACGGTCTGCACGTTGCCGCTGGCCTGCTCGGCCGCGGCCGCCACCGCCGTGCTCTGGCTGCTGGTCTCCTCGACCGCGGCGGCGAGCTGCTGGGCGGTCGCCTGAAGCTCCGTGGTCGCGCCACTTACGGTCTCGATGACACCGGCCACCCGCTGCTCGAAGCGATCGGCCAGTTCGTGCATGGCACGGCGCTTTTCCTCCTCGGCGCGGCGTTCGGCCTCCTCCTGCTCGGCACGCAGCCGTTCGGTCTCGATCACCTTTTCGCGGAAGATGCCGTAGCCCTCCGCCAGACGGGCAACCTCGTCGCGACCGACGACCGGCACTTCGCGGGAGGTGTCGCCGTTGCCGAGCGCCGACAGGGCCTCGATGACCCGACCCAACGGGTGCGTGATCGCACGCACCAGAACCCACGACGCGAGCGCGCCAAGTAGAAGCGTCCCGGCAGCCAGCGCGATCATGACGGCCAAGGCGATCTTCTCGTCGTGCTCGGCGGTAAGAGCGGCCTGCCGCGTAAAGGACATGAGCTCCGCGGTCATGGATTCGAGCTCCTCGATCAAGGCCGCTTCTTCCGACTCGACCTGCGACAACTGCTCGGCAAGCCCGGCCCGCTTGCCGGTCGACACCTGATCCAGGACCGAGAGTGCATGCTCCTCGAAACCGCTGTGCAGTTCCCGGGCAGCGACGAAACGCTGGCGCAGGTCGCGCCATTCCGCCGCTGCGCCGGCGCTGGCGTGCTCGAGCGCCGCGTCCAAGGCTTCGATCGCTTCGGCAATTTCAGCGTCGACCTTGCCCGACAGCTCCATGAAGGCCGCCCGGGTGGCGTCGAAGCGCTGCTCGGCCGCCCCCAATCGGTCGTTCGCGGCGGCCTCCGCCAGGCGCAAGGCTCGTTCGAACAGCACCGCCTGTTCGAGCTGGTGCAAGGCCGTCTGCTGAACACGCTCGGTCAGAGGCAGGTCGTATTCGGCGATTTCGACGATCTCGTCGCCGATCCGCTTCATGGCCAGACCGCCGACGGCACCGGTGGCCGCCAGGCTGACGAGCAGCAGTGCGACGAGTGCCACGATCTTGGTCGAGATTGTGAAATGTGCCAGCCAAGTGTTCAGAATCGACATCGTTTCAAGTGCTCCTCTGCCTGCCGAATCGACCCTGTCGAGCTTTCACTCCAGCGGTCGTCGAGTGTCGGTCCGCTCAAGCAACCGGGACCGGACGAGAGGAGTTTTATGCATTTCCAATTAATACTCTATAAGTATCATTTCTGCATTACATTTGTTTTGTTTAATATCGCTAAGTACGAATATTTCGCTCTTTTGTTTCCGTTGCTGTTGTTGAAACAAACTGGACTGCCCCCTGGCACGACCGAGGGCTGACCGGCCGGCGGTTCCAGGGAGACTCGACCGCAGTTCCATCGGTCGGCCGGCCGTCATTCATCCGCGATCAGGAGTCGCCTCCACGGATTTTCGAGATCGCGTTGGCCCTCGGAACGGCCGGTTGTGGTGCCGCCCGCGTGCGGGAATCCCCGACGGCGCGGCGTCACGCCGCAGCGATGGCTTCCAGGGTTTCGGCGTTCGGCCCGGCGGCGGTCATCAGCCCCGCACGATCCTCGATCCGCAACCGCCCCGGCGCAACCGAGATCAGCCCGGCGCCGCGCAACTCGCGCATGACGCGGCCGACATGGATGGCGGTCAGGCCGAGCGCATCGCCAATGTCCTGCTGACGCAGGGGAAACTCGAAGCCTTCGTCGGTCACCTGACCGCGCTGGCGCAGGCGGTAGTAGAGATCGAGGATGAAGCGCGCGAGCCGTTCCGGCGCCGGCCGAGCCAGAAAGGCCAGGCGCTCGTCGGCGATTCTGGCCTCGCGCGCCAGAAGCTCGCAGAGCCGTTCGGCCATCGCCTTGTCTTCCGCGACCAGTGCGATCAACTTCGGGCGCGACAGTTCGCAATACCCGCCGTCGGTGATTGCCTGAACCGCATCGTGCGGGTCGCCGAGGCGTTGCGGCAACAGGCCGACCAGATCGCCCGGCAGCAGGACCGACAGGATCTGGCGCCGGTTGTAGGCGAGGTCCTGATAGCGGATCGCCCATCCTTTCTGCAGCCTCAGGACCTGTTCGGGAGCCGCGCCCCGGCGATAGAGGACTTCGCCGCGCACGAAGGGTCGAAAGGCGTCGCGCAAGGCGCCGCAGTCCATGGTGTGCCGATCCCCGACAGGGCCGAGCACGAGTTTCTCAAGGTAACAGGAATCGCAGTCCGCCGACTCCGCGGTCGCACCCGGCGGACGCTTCGGCTCGCCGTGACCATCCGTTACGGTTCGCGTTCTTTCAGTCATTCTCTCCGCTCGCTTCAGACCACCCCGTGCCGCAAAATCGTCGCCCAGGCCTGAAC
>CAZDBC010000408.1:0-3625 GCA_964503295.1 uncultured Kiloniellaceae bacterium
ACTTTCTTGCGCAGACCCGAGGTCCCGGGCTTTTGACCCTCGAAAGGCCTGGTCGGGATCTCCACCGGCTTCGTGTCGCCCTGCCCTCTCGCCTTTGCCATTGTCCGCGACCTCAAAGAGTGTGCCGCCGGCGTAGCGCCAGCAGGTGATGGAGCAGACCATGCGTCGAAGCGTCGTGTTCCGTGCCGGCGCGGCCGCTCGTCAGGTCCGGCAACAGGTCTTTCGCCAGTGCCTTGCCGAGCTCGACGCCCCACTGGTCGAAGGAGTTGATGCGCCAGACGATTCCCTGCACGAAGACCTTGTGCTCGTAGAGCGCCAGCAACCGCCCCAGAGTGCGCGGCGTAAGACGGTCGTAGAGGATCGAGGTGGTGGGTCGGTTGCCCTCGAAGACCCGGTGCGGCAGCAGCCGCGCGATCTCGGCCTCGCCGAGGCCGGCGGCCGCCAGGTCGGCACGGACCGCCTCGGCCGGACGGCCGAAAGCGAGAGCGGCGGTCTGTGCCAGAAAATTGGCCAGCAGCTTGTCGTGGTGGTCGCCGAGCGGTGTCTGGCTGTGCACGGCGGCAATGAAATCGGCCGGCACCTGCTCGGTGCCCTGGTGGATCAACTGGTAGAATGCGTGCTGCCCGTTGGTGCCGGCCTCGCCCCAGATTATCGGCCCGGTGTCGTAGTCCACGCGCGCGCCGTCGCGGTCGACGAACTTGCCGTTGCTCTCCATCTCGAGCTGCTGCAGGTACGCCGGGAGGTGCTCGAGATGCTGGTCGTAGGGCAGGATCGCGTGGTTCGATACCCCTAAAAAGTTGCGGTACCAGATGCCGAGCAGCGCCAGCACGACAGGCATGTTCTCGGCCAGCGGCGCGGTCCGGAAGTGCTCGTCCATGTCGTGCGCGCCGGCGAGCAGCTCCTCGAAACGATCCATGCCGACCGCCAGCGCAATCGGCAGGCCGATCGCCGACCAGAGGCTGTAGCGGCCGCCGACCCAGTCCCAGAACTCGAACATGTCGGCAGCGTCGATGCCGAAGGCCTCGACCTCGCGTCGGTTGGTAGAAACCGCCACGAAGTGCCTGCCGACCGCCGTCTCGCTGCCAAGGCTCTCGATCAGCCATGCGCGCGCCGAGGCGGCGTTGGTCATGGTTTCCTGGGTGGTGAAGGTCTTCGAGGCAACCACGAAGAGCGTGCGTGCGGGGTCGAGCCCCGCCAGGGTGTCGGTCAAGTCGGCCGCATCGACGTTGGAGACGAAGTGGATGCGCAGATCCTCGCGCTGATAGGGCCGCAGGGCCTCGGTCGCCAGGCGCGGGCCGAGGTCGGAGCCGCCGATGCCAATGTTGACGACATCGGCAAAGACGGCGCCGGTGTGGCCGCGCCGTGCCCCGCTTCGGATCTGCTCGGTGAAATCGCGCAGGCGGTCCAGGACCGCCCTGACCGCCGGCATGGCGTCCTCGCCCGCCGGCCCCATCGGCCGGTCGGACCGGTTGCGCAACGCGACATGGAGCACTGCCCGGCCTTCGGTAAAGTTGATCGCTTCGCCGGCAAACATGCGATCGCGCCAGGCTTCCACCTCGGCCGCACGGGCAAGATCGAGCAGCAGTGCCATGCTGCGCTCGCAAATCCGATTCTTCGAGAAGTCCAGGAGAAAGTCGTCGAAGCGAAGGGAGAAACGCTCGAAGCGCCGCTCCTCCTCGGCGAAGAGCTCGTGCAGATGGCACTCTTGCATCTCGGCGGCGTGGGCCTCGAGTGCGCGCCAGGCCTCGCTCTCGGTCAGAACGCTCAAGGCCTCAAGTCCAGCCGCAGTTCGGCGGCGTCACGCGGACGGGCCGGTCGCTCGATCATCTGACCTTTCCCCATTTTGTCGGTCCGAGGCCAGGCAGGCCCCCCAAGGTGGCGCGGCGTTTTCCGATGGCCGGCGAAACGCAGATCGTTCGAAGGCGAAAGAGAACCGAGCCGGGCGTTTCCCTTCACCTGCCACCGCCGCGGTACCGCCGTCAACCGGCAAGGGCTGGCCGCCGCTCGGTCAGTTTGGCGACTGCGGGTGCAGGCGGCGCCGGATGATTCGCAGAAACGCCAAGGCGAAGACCGGTGTCACCAGCCCGGCGGCAAGCAGGAGCGGCTCGGCCCAGCCAAGGAGCAAGCCAAGCGGCACGAGCAGCATGGCGTCGTCGGGGTCGAAACCGCCGAGCGAGCCAAGCTCCGCGCTGCGCGGCCCGGCCAGCGCCTCCGCACGCATGACCAGCCACAGGACGGCACTGACCGAGGCGCCCGCGGCCAAGCCCAGGGGCAGGGCCCACAGGCCGAGGGCCCCGTCGCGCAGGCCGATGCCGAGCCCGATGAAGATCAACGCGTTGGACAGGGAATCGGCCCAAAGGTCGAAGCGGTGTCCGCTGGCGCTGATCCGGTCGGTGAGGCGGGCCAACTCTCCGTCGGCGCGATCGAGTATGAAGGAAACGGTGAACAGAAGGGCGCCGCCGGCCAGTCCTTCCGTGTCGCCGCTGGCCACCGCCAGGGCCGCGCCGAGGCCCGTGAGCAGGCGCAGCGCCGTCAAATGGTTCGGGGTCACCGGCGTCGATGCCAACGGACGGACCAGCCGGCGGACCCCGCGATGAACCCAGGTGTGGTGGCTCACGAAGCCGTCCTCGGGCGCTCCGCCCCGGCTTCCAAGGGCTTCCAAGCGGCCAGCGCTGTCCGGCGCATGCGTCGAACGATCCTCTCGTCAGCGCAACGAAACAGCCATATTTTAGTCTCCCGTTCGCAACAGACTCAACGGGCCGGCCGCTCATCCGCTGCCGGTCCTCCCCAACAGATCGAGAGATCACGCGATGTTGACTCCCGTCAAACTCGACCCCGGCCAGATCGAGGCATTCGAGCGCGACGGCTTCGTCGTGGCGCGCTGTGCCTTCGGAGCGGAAAGCGTCCGCCGCCTCGATGCCTGGGCCGACGAACTGCTCGCCCTGCCGGAGGAGCCGGGCCGCCATTGGGTCTACTGGGAACAGAACCGTCTCGCGCCGAATGAAAAGATCGTGTGCCGGATCGAGAACATCTGCCCGTTTCATGAGGGCTTCGCCGCCCTCGCGGAGGCCCTGCGCCCGGCGGTCGGCCAGCTGATGGGCGAGGAGGCGATCCTGTTCAAGGAGAAGATCAACTTCAAGCAGCCGGGCGCCGACGGCTTCAAGCCGCACCAGGACTCGCAGGCGGGCTGGGACGCCTACGCCGACTACTTCATCTCGGCCCTGGTCTCCATCGATCGGGCGACGACCCGCAACGGTTGTCTGCAGATTGCCGGCGGCCATCACCGCCGCGGACTCTTTCGTGCCTGGGAGCCGCTGACCGAAGACGACATGGCGGGCATGACATTCGTCGACTGCCCGACCGAACCGGGCGACGTGGTCTTTTTCGACTGCTATGCGCCCCACAAATCCGAGCCCAACCTGAGCGAGCATCAGCGGCGCATCTACTATGCGACCTACAACCGAAAGTCGGCGGGCGATCATCTGGCGCGTTATTATGCCGACAAGCGGTGCAGCTACCCGCCGGACATCGAGCGCGAGCCGGGCAAGAGCTATGTCTTCAAGGTTTGACCGCGGCCTCAGGGCAGGTGCGGGAGAACCTCCTCCTCGGCGCGGATGACGTCCTC
>CAZDBC010000409.1:0-3625 GCA_964503295.1 uncultured Kiloniellaceae bacterium
CGAGCGGCAGGATCTCCAGCGTCTCGCCGGGCCGGCCGAGGTTGCGGCCGAGGGCCACCGGCGTTGCCGCCGGGCGGGCCGCGCCCAGGATTTCGAGTGCCGACTCGAGTTGGCGCCGCCGGCGCCTGGAGACGGGATTGTAGAGCGCCACCACGAAATCGCCGGCGGCGGCCGCCTGCAGGCGCCGCTCGATCACTTCCCAGGGGGTCAGCAGGTCGGAAAGCGAGATCGCGCAAAAATCATGGCCGAGCGGCGCGCCGAGACGCGCGGCCGCGGCCTGCAGCGCCGAGACGCCGGGCGCGACCGTGATGGCCAGGCGCCGCCAAGCCGGTTCACCGGCCCGTTCGATCACCTCGAACACCAGTGCCGCCATGGCGTAGATGCCGGGGTCGCCGGAGGAGACCAGCGCCACGCGGCGCCCCTGCGCCGCCAGCTCGAGGGCACGGCGCACGCGCGCCTCCTCCTCGCCGAGCGCGAAGGCGTGGCGCCCCTGGCCCGGGCGCGCAGGGCCGAGCAGGTCGAGGTAGCCGCCGTAGCCGACGAGCTCTTCGGCCGCCTCGAGCAGGGCTGCGGCCTCGGCGGTGCGCCAGACGGCGTCGCCGGGCCCGAGGCCGACCACTGCGAGATGGCCGGGCGGCCGGCCGGTCCGCGCGGGGTCGATGGGGGCAGGCGCCAGGGCCAGGGCGCAGGTCGCGTGCGCCGACTTGCGCTTCGGCACGACCAGGCGGCCCGCCGGCCCGGCGGCCGCCAGCGCCGCCCCTTCGGCCACGCCGTGGCAGCCGACTTCGCGAAAGACCGCCGGGGAGGGATTGGCGAGGCGCGGTTGCTCGGCCTCCAGACGGGCCGCGTCGTAGAGCCGCAAGGGCACGTCGAAATGCGCCGCGAGCGTCCGCAGGGCCGGCTCGTCTTCCTTCAGGTCGATCGTGAAGACGCCGGCCAAAGCCTCTGGTGTATAACTATTCTCCTTGAGCGTTTCCTCGGCCAGGGCGATCAGTTCGGCGGGTGCCGCGCCGCGCTCGCAGCCGGCGCCCAGCGCCAGGGCGCGCGGATGATAGACCAGCCGGTCCGGGCCGCCGGGGTCCGCCTCGATCGTCGCGCGCAGCACGACCGCGTCTTCCTCCCCGCCCGCGTCGGACCAGGGCAGGGCGGCCTCGTCGAGCCAGGGCAGGGCGCCGTCGCGCCTGGCTCCGGCGCCGGCCAGCAGGCGCGCCGTCACCGTCTTCGCGTCGCCGGGGTTGGCCAGGATCCAGCCCGGCGGCGGCTCGTCGAGCGCGACGCCGAAGCGCAGGTCGCCGGCGGTGGTGACCGCCGGCGCCACGCCGAGTGCCGCGCCGATCCGCCGCGCCAGCGCGTTGGCGCCGCGGTGCCCGCCGAGCAGGGGCACGACCGCGCTGCCGTCCTCGGCCACCGCGACCACCGGCGGTTCGGAGGTCTTTTCGGCGACGATCGGCGCCAATGCCCGGATCACGATGCCGCTGGCGCAAAGCGCGACGATCGGCCGGCCCGCCGCGAACAGGCGGCGCAGCTCTTCGGCAGCGTCGTCGAACAGGACCTCGGCAGCCGCGACCCGGCCGCGCCGGCCGTACATCACGGCGTCCGGCAGCGCGGCCCGCAGACGTTCGGCCGTGGCCGAGCCGCCGGCGGTGACCTGCAGAATGGCCGACCCTTTCATGCCTCCTCCTCGGGCAGGTGCCAGGCGGCGCCGCGCCGATGCACCAGGATCATGGAGAAGTAGGGGACGGCCGCGGCATCGACGGCTTCGGGCGGCAGGATGCGCTCGTTGGCCATGGTGGCGTGTTCGATATAGCGTGCCCAGGGCAGCAGTCCCAGCTCGTCCAGGATCTCACGAACCTTCGCGAAGTGTCTGCCCAGCTTCATAATGGCCGCGGCATCGCTTTCCGCCAGCCGGGCCCGGATGGCCGCCGCCGGCAAGGTCGCCGGCACGACCGCGAGGCAGTCGTCGCGCGCCGCCAGCGGCGCGCCCAGACGCGCGGCGCAGGCGGTCAGCGAGCTCACGCCCGGCACCACCTCGATGCGGAAGCGTTCGGCCAGGCGCCCGTAAAGGTACATGAAGGAACCGTAGACGAAGGGGTCGCCCTCGCACAGGGCGACCACGTCGCGCCCCGCGGACAGGTGGTCGCCGATCTCCTCGGCGGCCCGGTCGTAGACCTCCAGCGCCGGGAAGCGCGAGGCCACCATAGGCATGCGGATGGCCACCTCGTGCTGGCCGCCGGGCAGGTGCGCGGCAACGATGGCGCGCGCAAGGCTCGGGCCCTCGAGCGGCGCCGGGTAGGCGATGGCCGGTGCCGCGCGCAGCAGGCGCAGGGCCTTCAAGGTGATGAGCTCCGGATCGCCCGGACCGACGCCGATGCCGTAAAGCGTGCCGGTCATGGCGCGGAGCCTGCAGGCTTGCGGACGGCCCAGAGCGTGACCGGCATCAGCAGCGACCAGCCCCTGTAAGGGCCGACCGGCTTCAGGCGAGAGACCGCGATCCGGCTCATCTCGCCGCCGTGGCGGTCGCAGAGTTCGGCCAGGCGCTGCTCGCCCTCCAGCGTGACCGCGTTGGCGGCCAGTCGTCCACCGGGCGCGAGTGCGGTCCAGCAGGCCTCCGCCAAGCCCTCGGCGGTCAGGCCACCGCCGATGAAGACGGCGTCGGGCGCGGGCAGGCCGGCGAGCGCCGCAGGCGCTTCGCCCTTGGCGATGACTAGTCCGGGGGTGCCAAGCGCGGCCGCGTTGCGCCGCAAGCGGGTCAGGCGCTCCGTCTTCCGTTCAATGGCGATGGCACGCGCGCCGCGCGCTGCGCGCAGCCACTCGATGGCGACCGCGCCGCTGCCCGCGCCGACATCCCAGAGGAGCTGGCCGGGCAGGGGCGCCAGCGCGGCCAGGACGGCGGCGCGCACTTCGCGCTTGGTCAGCATGCCGTCGTGCTCGAAGGCCTCGTCGGGCAGGCCGGGCGTCCGCGGGCGCAGCGGCGTGTCCGGAGCGCCGTGCAACTCCAGGGCGATGGTATTGAAATCGGCCACGGTCCGCTCACCCCAGTCGGCGGCGCGCGCGCTCTGCCGGCGCTCCGCCGGGCCGCCCATGTGCTCCAGCACGGTCATCTCGCTGGCGCCGTAGCCGCGCTCGCACAGCAGGCTTGCGACCCGGCCTGGCGTGGTGCCGTTTTCGCTCAGGACCAGCAGGCGCTGACCCGGCGCCAGATGGGCGTTCAGGCTCTCCAGCGGCCGGCCGTGCAGGGTGATCGCCTCGAGGTCGGCCTGCGACCAGCCGAGGCGCGCGCAGGCCAGGCTGAAGGCCGAGGGAGCGGGAATGACCAGCATTTCCGCGGCCGGGATGTGCCGGCCGAGGGTGACGCCGACGCCGAAGTATTGGGGGTTGCCGGTCGCCAGGACGCAGACCGGACAGCCGCGCCACTCGAGCAGGCGCGGGATCAGATCGGTCAGGGGGCGCGGCCAGGTCCAGCGCGGGCGCCCGTCGTCAGGAATCTGGTCCAGGTGATGCCGGCCGCCGACCAGCAGTTCGGCCGCATCGAGGCGGGCGCGGGCGTCGGCCCCCAGACCGGGCAGACCATCTTCGCCGAGGCCGAGAACGGTCAACCAGGGCGCGCTCACGGCTGCCCCCCGGC
>CAZDBC010000410.1:0-3605 GCA_964503295.1 uncultured Kiloniellaceae bacterium
GGCAGGGTGGTGGCGTCGCGGGCCTCGTCGTGCGGTTCCGCGCGCGGGTCCGCTGCGCCGCCGTAGCGCCGCGGATGGACGTTGGACGGGCTGCCGGTGAACAGCAGACCGTCGAGCCGCTCGAGCAGGGCTTCGGCCGCGACCAGGTCGCCCAGTGCCGGAAAGACGAGCGGAACGGCGCCCGCCGCCTCGGCCACCGCGCGCACATACTTGTCGCCGATGCGGTGGTAGGGCAGGCCGTTCAGCTCCATGCTGCAGGCCGGCAGGCCGATCACCGGCGGCGCCTGCGGGCCGCTCCCGGCACCGCTTCCACGACGGACAGCGCGTTCGAGGCTCCTGGGATCGTCGGGCATGGCCTCTATCTGGCCCGTCCGGCGGGCCGGGGCAAGAGCCGGCGCGGCCGGCCCTGCGCCTCGTGCCGGCGCGGCGCTCAGGCCGGGACGGGGCTCACCGTCACTGCCACCTCCAGCGCTTCGAACGCCGCCGCATCGCCGATGAAGCTGCCGATCACCGGCATCGTCTGGCGGATGTGGCGGGCCACGGCGACCGGGATCAGGTTGAACCCACCGACGCTGCGGTTGGTCGGGTCGAACATGATCCAGCCGGCGCCGGGCACGTAGACTTCCGCCCAGGCGTGCGTCGAGCCGGCGCCGGCCGAGCCGATCGCGTCGCGGTCGGGGTCGTAGAGGTAGCCCGACACGATACGCGCGCCGAAGCCCAGGCTGCGCACCGCGTCGACGAACAGCGCCGCCAGGTCGCGGCAGGAGCCCACGCCGCGCGCCAGGGTCTCGGCCGGCGTGCGCGCGGCCTCGTCCTCGCGCTCCTCGTAGACGATCTGCGCGGCGGTGCCGGCGCTGATGTCCTTGAGCAGCGACAGGGTGTCCGTGCCCGTCCCGGCGACGAAGCCGCGCGCCCAGTCGCGCAGCCGCCCGGTCGAATCGAGATAGGCCTGCAGGCGGAGCGCGCCGAGGTCGGTCATCTCGTCCTCGCTCAGCAGGAACGGATAGGTGGCAGCCGACGCGGCGATGTCGAAGATCGGCCAGCGGTCGACCTCGAGCGTCAGTTCGGCGACGCTGTCGATGACCAGCCTGTCCGCCGGCTCGGCGAAGGTCGCGGTGGCGACGGCGTTGCCGGCGACGTCGTGCGCCCAGGTCACGGCGGCGGCGGGCGCGACCGTCAAGTCGTGCGCGTGCAGCCGCAGGGTGCGGCTCTCGCGCGGGCGCAGCATCAGCCGGTGCGGGCCGAACCGCATCGGCGCGCGGTAGCGGTAGGTCGTTCGGTGGTGCACCGTCAGCCTGGTCAAGACCCGCCTCCCGCGCCGAGGCTAGCATAGTCGGCCCCGCAGACGCCCGTGAACCGCGCCGGGCAGAGCCGCGATGTCGCCGACCGGCGGCCGGGTTTCCGGCGGCCCGCCCTTTGTCTGCGCAGACAGACCGCCGTCATCTGTGCCGTCGCAGCGGCGGCTGCCTTCTGGCTCGCTTCTGCGGGCGCGGCGCTCGTGAGACTCGATCTGCGCGACCGCGGCCACCGAGGGTTCCAACGTTGAGTGGCTTGGGCGAAGGTCGCCCGCAGAGCAGAGGCGGCTACGGCGCCAGGCTGGTCCCGGCCGCGCCGAGCAGCCAGTCCTCGAAGGCGCGCACGGCGGAAAGGTGCGCGCTGCGCCCCGGGCGGACGAGGTAGTAGCGTTCGGCGGCCGGGACGCTGGCCGCGAAGGGGGCGACCAGGGTTCCGGCGGCCAGCTCGCGCTCGACCAGCAGGGCGTGGCCCATGGCCACGCCCAGGCCGGACTTGGCCGCCTCGATCGCCATGCTGTAGAGGGTGAAGTGCTGCCCCTCCTCCAGGTTGGGCAGGGCCTCCGGCGGCGCGGCGCCACTCTTGCGCCACCAGCGATACCAGTCGTCGCGCCAGAAGGTGTCGTGCAGCAGCCGGCAGCGCGCCAGGTCGGCCGGCCGCTCGAGCCCGCGCGCGGCGCGGTAGGCCGGGCTGCACACCGGCAGCAGGCGGTCGCGGCCGAGCGGGACCACGGTGAGGTCGGCTCCCGCGCCGGCGCCGTAGCGGATGCCGAGATGGGCGTCGGAGCGTGCGAAGTCGACCACCTCCGGATCCGCCGAAACCTCGATGTCGATGCGCGGATGCTCGTCCTGGAAGCCGGCCAGGCGCGGGATCAGCCACATGGCGGCGAAAGCGGGCAGCACGGTCAGGCGCAGCAGGGCGCGTCCCTGGCCGGTGCCGCGCGGGCCGGCCAGGCGTTCGGTCTCGCGCTCCAGCACCGCGAGCGCCGTGCGTACCGCCGAATGGTAGCGCCGGCCGGCATCGGTCAGCCGCACGCCGCGGCCGGAGCGGGCGAAGAGCGGCAGGCCGAGGAAGGCTTCGAGCTGCTTGATCTGCTGGCTGACCGCACCCTTGGTCACGCCGAGCGCCTCGGCGGCCAGGGCGAAGGACTCGTGGTCGGCGGCGGCCTCGAAGGTCCGGATGGTGCGAAGAGGCGGCAGGCGGCGGGCCATGGTTTAGCCAGTCTATCCCATCGAGGAGCTTTTGTGGTTTGCGAACAGGCTGGCCAGGGCCGATTCTGTGCGTCGCTATCCGCACCCGAGGGAGGCGACACATGAAGCTCACCGCGGACGAACTGGCGCGGCTGGACCGCGACGGCTTTCTGATCCTGCCCGAACGTTTCGCGCCGGCGGAGGTCGAGCGCATCCGCGCCCGGCTGCCAGGGCTCTTTGCCCAGGACGACCCGGCCAACGTGGTCGAGAAGCACAGCGGCGTGGTGCGCACGGCCATGGGCCTGCACCTGCGCGATCCCCTGTTCGCGCGCCTGGTGCGCCATCCGCGCCTGATCGCGCCGGCGATGCAGATCCGGCCCGAGCCGCTCTACGTCCAGCAGGTCAAGGTCAACGTGAAGGCGGCCTTCTCCGGCGAGGTCTGGCAGTGGCACTACGACTTCGCCACCCACCACGGCGAGGACGGGGTCGAGCGGCCGCTGGCGCTCAACCTGCACATCTTTCTGGACGACGTCAGCGAATTCAACGGGCCACTCTACTTCATTCCCGGCTCGCACCGCTTCGGGGCGCACGGCGCGACCCTGGACGAGACCACGACCAGCTATCCGCTCTGGGTCGTCGAGCAGGCGACCGTGCGCCGCCTGGCCGACGAGCACGGCATCGTCTCGGCCAAGGGCCCGCGCGGCACCATGCTGATCTTCTTCGACACCCTGCTGCACGGCTCGCCGGTCAACATGTCGCCCTGGGACCGGGCGATCTTCTCGCTGATCGTCAACCCGGTCTCCAACGCCTACCGCAAGACCGACCGGCCCGACTGGAAGCACCACCGCGACCTGACCCCGGTCGCGCCGCTCGGCGACGCCCGCCTGCTCGAGGAGGCGGCGTGACGGGCGGGCGCTGCGTCGGTCATTCCTCATCCTTCGTCCCTCGTCCCTCGACGAGCTCGGGATGAGGTCCGAAGGATGAGGAAGCTCCGGACGAGGATCGACTTGAAGGCGAGAAAGCGGGCCTCACCCTGAGCTGGTCGAAGGGGGGCCCCGCCACCCGCTGACGGAAGCGGCCAGCCGCCCTTATCCTTCGGCAGGCTCAGGATGAGGGCGTGCG
>CAZDBC010000411.1:0-3599 GCA_964503295.1 uncultured Kiloniellaceae bacterium
GTTAACGGGCGGCGCCTTTTGTCTCCGTTCCACCCGGCAGCGATCAGGCGGCGGTGCCGCCGACCGTGATGCCGTCGATCAGCATGGTCGGCTGGCCGACGCCGACCGGCACGCCCTGGCCTTCCTTGCCGCAGGTGCCGATGCCGTCGTCGAGCTTCATGTCGTTTCCGATCATGCTGACCTTGGTCATGACGTCCGGCCCGTTGCCGATCAGAGTGGCTCCTTTTACGGCCGGCCCAAGCTTGCCGTTCTCGATGCGATAGGCCTCGGTGCAGGAGAACACGAACTTGCCCGAGGTGATGTCGACCTGCCCGCCGCCGAAGTTCACCGCATAGAGGCCCTTTTCGACGGCCGCGATGATCTCTTCGGGGTCATGATCGCCGGGCCGCATGATCGTGTTGGTCATGCGCGGCATGGGAATGTGGGCGTAGGACTCCCGGCGGCCGTTGCCGGTCGGCGCCATGCCCATGAGGCGGGCGTTTTGACGATCCTGCATGTAGCCGACCAGGATGCCGTCCTCGATCAGGGTGGTCGCCTGACCGGGCGTGCCCTCGTCGTCGACGGTCAGGGATCCGCGGCGGTCGGTCAGGGTGCCATCGTCGACGACCGTCACGCCGGGTGCGGCGACCCGCTGGCCCATCAGGCCGGAGAAGGCCGAGGTCTTCTTGCGATTGAAATCGCCTTCGAGGCCGTGGCCCACCGCCTCGTGCAGGAGAATGCCCGGCCAGCCGGACCCCAGAACCACCGGCATCTCCCCGGCGGGCGCGTCGACCGACTCAAGATTGACCAGTGCCTGGCGCAGGGCCTCGTCGACTCCCGCGCGCCAATAGGCCGGATCGAGCAGCGCGTCATAGGCAAAACGTCCGCCGCCGCCATAGCTGCCGCTTTCCATGCGGTCGCCCTGGGCCACCACCACCTGGATGTTCAGCCGCACCAGGGGCCGAATATCGGCGGTTCGTTCGCCGTCGCCGCGCAGGATCTGCACCGCCTGCCACTGCCCCGCCAGAGACGCCGAGACCTGGACGACCCGGGGATCGCGTGCGCGCGCATAGGAATCGATCTCGCCCAGCAGCCGGACCTTGTCCTCGAAAGCCGCTTCGGCGAGCGGATTGACGTCGCTGTACAGGATCCGATTGGTACCGGTCGGCCCCGCGGCGAGAACGCCGCCGTAGCCGGCCTGCACGGCGCGCACCGTCTCGGCGGCACGGCGGATCGCCTCTTCGCTCAGGTCCGACGCGTGGGCGTAGCCGGCGGCCTCGCCCGCCACGGCACGCAGGCCGAAGCCCTGACTGGTGTCGAACGACGCGCTTTTCAGTCGCCCGTCGTCGAAGGCGAGGCCTTCCGACTGGCGGTATTCGAGGAAGAGCTCGCCGTCGTCGGCGTTGCCCAAAGCATCGGCGACCAGCTTCTCCAGACGGTCGCGGTCGAGGCCGGCGCGCGCGTAGAAGAGGTCGTCGGTAGCGGCGAGATGGGGCATGGGCAGTCTCCGGGTCGCGAGTATTGGATCGCTGCGTCTGCGCGATCGCTGCATGATCCTTGCTTGTCGGGAAAAATGGTCTCTCATGTCCGACAATGCCAGGGGCAATCCAATCCGGCCGGTCGTGCCGGCGGGTCATGCCGACCGCTCGTGGGATCCGGCCGGGGGAGTCCTTGCCGGCCGCCTCGGGCAAAATGCGGCCACCGTTAGGCGCTCGTTAACCAAAGAGCCGCCACCATCGCATATGGCGCGACTTCGCCGTCGCGCCGGCGTATCACCCGCGGAGACCCGAAGAGCGTGATGATGGCGAACAGCGATTTCACAGCGCAGGACGTTGCCGACCGTCGGCAGTGGAGCCGCTTCGCGCTCCCGGTTCCCGAACTGACCGTTCTTTCGGTCGACGGGGAAGACTATCACTGCCTGGTCGAGGACATCTCGCTCGGCGGTGCGCGCCTGCGCTGCCTCGCGGCGGTGCCGCCGCCGACCACCATGCGCTTCAAGCACCCGAGCGCGGGCGAGTTCCAGGCGGACTGCAAATGGCACGACGGCGACCGGGTCGGCATGGAGTTCGACCATTCGCACGCCGCGCTCCTGATGGTTTCTCATTGCGTCAAGCGCATACTCCCCGCAGCGGCGGACGCGACGGCCGCTTCCGACGGCTAGCTTACCTGCCCGACCCGGCGGCTTTGCCGTGCGGTCGGCTTTCCGGACCCTTGCGCCTTGAAATCGCTGCCGCGATGACGGCTTAATCGCCTGCCGGATGCCTGGGGCGCACGGTCGGGGAGGGGCAGAGGTGTCTGACCAGTCGAGCAAAGAGCCCGCCGGATCGGCCTCGCACGCTGGCGTCAGGCTGCGCGGTCTGCCGCTGCGCGAACATCCCCTGCGGGAGACCCTGACCAACGAGGTCCACGCACGGCCGTTCGCGCAACTGAGCGCGCCGGCGCGCGCCACCCACCTCGCCATGTTCTCTGGCGAAGCCGGCGCGGCGGGCGAACGCGAGCATGTCGCGCGCCTCTGTTCCGCCTTCGGCGCACCGGTACCGGCCGCCGGCGACAACCACCTGATGGTCGATCTCGGTCCGTTTGTGTTGAAATGGGAGCGGCATACCGAGTTCTCGACCTACACCTTTATTCAAAGCGGTCTGTCGGCGGATGCCTATCGCCCCTCGGACCCGCTGTTCGAGCACCCGGTGCTCGAACAGGTGCCGCGCGATTGGCTCGCCGAGCTACCCGGCGAAATGCTTGTCGGCCTGCATGCCGTGCTCGAACCGGCGAGCGCGCCGGAACGCGATCAGGCCGCCCTTGCGGCTCTGTTCTCCGGCGCCTCCTTTGCCGGCGCCCGCGTCAGCGGCGGCGCCGCCACGGCCTGGATCGATTTCGCCATCAACCCGGACGGCTTCGGCCATGTGCTGTTGCGCGACAGCTCGCTCAGTCGGGGTCAGGCTGGGCGTCTGTTGCAGCGCCTGCTCGAGATCGAAACCTACCGCATGCTCGCCCTGCTGGCCTTCCCGATCGCCCGCCGCTATGGCCAGGATCTCAGCCAGGTCGGCAGCCGCCTGACGGAGTTGACGGGCCAGATCGGAAGCATAACGCAGCTCGAGGACGAGCGCCGTCTGCTCGCCGAACTGACCGCGCTGTCCGCCGAGGTGGAGCGCATCTCGGCGGCCACCAACTACCGCTTCGGCGCCGCTCGGGCCTACCACGCGCTGGTTCAGAAGCGGACCGAAGAGTTGCGCGAACAGCGCATTCAGGGGACACAGACGATCGGCGAGTTCCTCGACCGGCGGCTCGCGCCGGCGATGCGAACCTGTCAGGCCATGGCAGACCGGCTTGATCAGCTGTCGCGCCGCCTCGCTCGGGCGGCCCAGCTTCTGCGCACCCGCGTCGAGATCCAGCTCGAGGCCCAGAACTCGGCTCTGCTGCGCTCCATGAACCGGCGCGCGCAACTTCAACTGCGGCTTCAGGAGACGGTCGAGGGCCTCTCGGTGGCCGCGATCACCTATTATACCGCCAGCCTCATCTATTACCTTGCCCGCGGCCTGCCGCCGCTCGGCCTTGGCGTCGATCCCGCCCTGGTGACCGGAATTTCGGTGCCGCTGATCGTGCTCCTGGTCTGGTACGGG
>CAZDBC010000412.1:0-3595 GCA_964503295.1 uncultured Kiloniellaceae bacterium
CCTCGAAGACCTGGACGATGTGCGGCTGCTCGCCGGCGCGGAAGGCGGCGATCGCTGCGGTCATGGTCTCGGTGTAGTTGCCCTTGTAGACGGGCAGGACCTTGTAGTCGTCCTGCTTGGCGTTGAAGCCCTCGGCGATCTCCTCGACCTTCTTGCCGAGCTCGCCGCCCATGGCGTGCCACCACTGGATCTCGGTCTGGGCCTGCGCCGTGCCGGCGCCGAGGCCGAGCAGACCGGCCAGCGCGAGGCCGCCCAGGCCCTTCCTGGCCGTGCGGAGTCTTCCGTTCACTGTCATTCTCTGTCTCCCTTGGTTTGACGGGATTGCTTCCGCCCGCCGTTGCGCGCCCTTCGGCGCCGCCCTGTTCGCACGTGTGCTTATACTAGGACGGTCGCGCGTGCTCGAACAGCAGGGATTGCCGCGCGGGCGGCGCACGGCCGACCGGCACCCCTCTTTAACGGTGGGGCGTGTCACTGGTGTTACAGAGGGCTCTCGGGGCGAGTCAATCGCCGCAGTCGAGCAGCAGCTTGCCCGTGGTGGCGCGGCCCTCGAGCAGCTCGTGGGCCTGGCGGGCCTCGGCCAGCGGCAGCCTGCGGTCGATGGCGACCTCGAGGCGTCCGCCGACGTAGTGCGCGAAGAGATCGAGCGCGCGGGCGCGCCGCTCCGCGGCCGTGGCCATGTAGTCGGCGAGATGCGGCCGGGTGAAGAAAACCGAGCCGGCCTCGGCGAGGGCGAGCGGCGAGACCGCCTCGACGGCGCCCGAGGCGGCGCCGAAGTTGACCAGGGTGCCACGCCGCTTCAGGCACTTCAGGCTGCCCGCGATGGTCGCCTGGCCGACCGAATCGTAGACCACGTCGACGCCCTCCCCGCCGGTCAGCTCGGCGACCCGCTGTGCGAAATCCTCGCTGCGGTAGAGGATCGCATGGTCGGCGCCGCGCCGCCGGGCCAGCTCCGCCTTCTCCGGACTGCCGACGGTGGTGAAGACCTCGGCGCCACATGCCTTGGCGAGCTGGACCGCAAGCTGGCCGACGCCCCCGGCGCCGGCGTGGATCAGGCAGCGCTGGCCCGGCTGCAGGGCAAAGAGGGAATGGGTCAGGTAGTGCGCGGTCGAGCCCTGGAGCATGAGCGTGGTCGCGATCTCGTCGGGCACCTCGTCGGGAATCGGCACCAGCTTCCAGGCCGGCACCGCCGCCTGCCCGGCGTAGCTGCCGAGCTGCAGGCAGTAGGCGACGCGCGTGCCCGGCTTGAGCCCCAGCGCCGGGTCGACGTCGTTCAGGCGCTCGATGACGCCGCAGCCTTCCATGCCGAGCACGAAGGGCGGGCGCTGCGCGTAGGTCCTGGAACTCCGGTAGAGCCCTGCGCGCATATAGACGTCGATGAAGTTGACGCCGGCCAGGGTCTGGCGCAGCAGGGCCTCGCCCGGCGCCGGCTCGGGCGGCGGGCGTTCCTCGAGCCGGAGGTGGCCGGCGTCGCCGTACGCGGCGACCGTGATCGCGCGCACGGCGGGCCGCTCAGGCGTCTTCGAGGACGGCGGCGCGCGGCACCGCGCTGCCGCTGATCTGGGTGCGGTGCATCAGGCGCCGGCTGTCCGCCGGGAAGGCGTCACGGCGATGCAGGGTCGAGCGATTGTCCCACATCAGCAGGTCGCCGACCCGCCAGCGGTGGGCGAAGCAGAATTCCGGCCGGGTCGCATGCGCCCAGAGCGCATCGAGCAGCGCCTCGGACTCCGCGAGCGGCAGGCCGACCACGTAGGCGTTGCGCCGCCGCCCCAGGTAGAGCGTCGGCCGGCCGTTCTCCGGATGCTCTATCACGATGGGGTGCGGCGTGCCCGGGGAGGTCACGGGATCGTCGCTGTCGGTCATGCCGGCGCGCAGGTAGCCGCCGGAGTTGTAGGTGCCGTCGTGCTTGATCCTGCGGCCGGCGACGGCGCGGCGCAGATCCGCCGGCAGCGCCTCCCAGGCGGCATGAAGGCCGCAGATCCAGGTGTCGCCGCCGGTCTCGGGCACCTCGAGCGCATAGAGCAGCGATGCGTCCGGCGGTTTCGGCAGGTACGACATGTCGGTGTGCCAGCTCGCCTCGCCGGCGCCCAGGCTGCCGATCGGCGCGCCGTCGGGCCCCTTGATGTTGGACACCACGTAGACTTCCGGATGATCGGCCACCACGGTGCGCCCGCGCTCGTTGACCGGGGCCATGTCGAGCGCGCCGAAGCGCCGGCTGAAGGCGACCAGGTCGGCGTCGCTCAGCTTCTGGTCGCGGAACAGCAGGGCCGAATGGCGCAGCCAGGCCGCCTTGATCGCCGCGAAGCCGGCCTCGTCGAGGTCGGTCAGGTCAATCCCGACGACCTCGGCGCCGACCGCCGGAACGATCGGCCGGACCTCGAGTCCCGCCGGCGTCGCCGGCGAAGCGCCGGCGGAAGCAGCCGGCGGCGCAGCTTGGCTGTTCGGCATGACCATCCCTGAAGCAAACTCCGGCAAGAAAAGCTCCGGCCAAAAGCCGGCTTGTTCAAATTAGCAAATTTCGGGACACTGCGCACCGAAAAATGCAAATTGTTGCCGCGCATCGGCTGTCCGGGCGCGGAGCCGCGCCGGGGGCGCTCGTGACCGCTGCCCTGATTCTCATGCTGGCCAGCCAGGCGCTGGTCGTGGTCGCCTCTTTGACCCTGCCGGTGCTGGCGCCCACGGTGGCCGTCGACCTGGGCGTCAGGGCCGACCAGGTGGGCTTCTATTCGGCGATCCTGTTCGGCGGCGCCTTCGCCGCGGTGCTGGCGACGCCGGCGGCGGTGGAACGCTACGGCGCCGTGCGGGTCAGCCAGGCGACCCTGGTGCTGGCCGCGCTCGGCCTGCTGCTGCTGCCGAGCGCGCTCCTGCCGGCGCTGGCGCTCAGCGCCATCCTGATCGGCTTCGGCTACGGGCCGGGCAATCCGGCCAGTTCCTTCCTGCTCGCCCGGACCACGCCGGCCCGGCTGCGCGGTCAGGTGTTCTCGATCAAGCAGACCTCGGTCCCCCTCGGCGGCGCGCTGGCCGGCTTCGCCATGCCCCTGGCCGCAGCGCGGCTCGGCTGGCCGTTGGCGGTGACGCTGCTCGCCGGGCTGTGCCTGGCCGCCGCCTTTCTCATGCAGCCGTGGCGAACGCGTCTCGACGCCGGGCGCGACCCGGCGGCGCCGCTCCTGCCGCGCCGGGTGCTGGAGCCGCTGCGCCTCGTCCTGGCGCGCCCGCGCCTGCGCCGTCTCGCGGTCATGGCCGCCTGCCTGGCGAGCGGTCAGTTCAGCTTCTCGGCGCTGTGGGTCAGCTTCACGGTCGCCGAGGCCGACCTCGACCCGGTCGCGGCCGGCTGGACCCTTTCGCTCGCGCTCGCCGTCAGCGTGGCCGCACGCATCTTCTGGGGCTGGCTCGCCGACCGCAATGGCGGGCGCGCCGTGCTCTGGGTCATCGCCGCGGCCATCGCCGCCGCCTGGCTGGCCTGCCTGCTGGTCTCGCCGGCCTGGCCCCAGGCCGCGCTGTTCCTGCTCGCCGCCCTGTTCGGCGGCAGCATCTTCAGCTGGAACGGCGTCTATCTCGCGCAGGTGGCCGAAGCCGTGCCGGCGGGCGAGGTCGCGCG
>CAZDBC010000413.1:0-3593 GCA_964503295.1 uncultured Kiloniellaceae bacterium
TGGGGTTTGATCCATGCGGCCGTGGCCGATGACCGGCTGGGCGAAGAGGCGGCGGATCTGGCCGGTCGCCTGGCAGCCGGCCCGACCCGGACCTATGCCCTGATCAAGCAGGCAATCGCCGCTTCGGCCGATCACGACCTGGACCGGCAGCTGGCGCTCGAAGCGGATCTCCAGGAACAGGCGGCCCGAAGCGACGACTTTGCCGAAGGCCTGAATGCCTTCCTCGAAAAACGCCAGGCCCGCTTTTCCGGCACATAGCCGCCCCCGCGGCGCCTGTCGCTCGAAGGACCGGCCTGAAGGCTGGACAGCCCAAAGGTCCAGCCTCTATACCTCGCGACGCAGCGCGATCGCCTTTGGGGAGGCAGGATCGTCGCGCCACGTCCAGGGGGACAGCAGACAGCATGCCGTTCGTCCTACGAGCCCTGGCGTCGAGCCTGACGCTTGCGGCCTGTCTCGCCGCCGGCGGCGGCGGCCCGCTCTTGGCCGGCCCTCCGGTGGCCGCACTGCCCCTCCTGCAGGCGGGCGGCCTGGGCGCCGACTACTACCGCTCCCTTGCCCAGGGAGCCGCCGCGGCACCCGGCGCTCGGCCGGCCGTGCCGAGCGATCCCGCCAGCTACTACGCGTCCCTGGCCCAGCCCGTAGCACCGGGCAGCTTGGCCGTTCGCGACAGTCTGCCGGCACGCGGGGCCGCCGCCCCCTACCGGCCGCCGCCGGGCTCCTCGCCCCTTTACGTCGTCGACGGCAGCGGCCTGACGGTCTACGAGGCCGGCGAGAACCGCCAGACCCGGTACAGCGGAACCGGTACTCGCGGCGAGGCGGCAACGGCGGGAGAGCTGCCAGCCACACCGCCGCCCCCGGTCACGGCTCCTCCACCGGCGCCCGCGCCGGCACGAACGCCACCGCCGCCGCCACGCGTTCCTGCCGAGACCCAGAGCGTTGCAGCCCCCTCCGGACCCGAAGGTCCGGGCGGCATCTCGGAGATTCGCCTGGGCGTCCTGGCCCACGACGTGGCCCTCGGCGGCGGCGACGAAAGCGGCATCGACGTCAATCCGGAGGTTCTCTTCGTCTCGCCCGGATTCCTCTCCTCGATCGGCGCGCCTCGGCCGCACTTCGGCCTCAACGTCAACACCTCGGGCGACACCAGCCAGCTCTACGCCGGCTTGACCTGGGACTATTTCCCCGTCGAGTGGCTGTTTCTCGAGGGAGCCTTCGGCGGAGCGCTGCACGACGGCAACCTGGAAAGCGACAGCGGCGACAGCAACCAGTACGGTTGCGCGGCCGGGTTCCATTTCCAGACCGGCCTGGGCGTTCTGCTTTGGGAGCATTTCACCTTGGCCGGCATCGCCCAGTACATGACCAATTTCGGCCTGTGCAGCGAGAACGACGGTCTGTTCAACGCCGGCGTGCGGTTCGGCTACCGCTTCTAGCCTTTCAAGCGCGTCGATCCGGCCCCCGGCGCGGGGCCCGTGCAGTCAGACCAGATGGACATCGAGCTCTTCGACTTCGAACTGCCCGCCGAGCGCATCGCACAGCACCCGGTAACGCCGCGCGAAGCCGCCCGGCTGTTGGTGGTCGGCCGGGAGCTCCATGACCGGCAAGTGGCGGACCTGCCGGACCTGCTCCGGCCGGGCGACCTTCTTGTCCTCAACGACACCAAGGTGATCCCGGCCCGCCTCTCGGGACGGCTGCGGAACGCGCGAGGCGAGGGTCGCGTGGAGATCACGCTGCACATGCGGGAGGCCGACGACCGCTGGCGCGTCTTCGCGAAGCCGGCCCGCCGTCTGGCGCCGGGCGCCGTCCTGGACTTCGCCGGGACTCTGAGCGCCGAGGTCCTCGGCCGCGGCGAGGGCGGCGAGGCCGAGCTCCGGTTCGACCGCGGCGGCGCCGCGCTGCTCGCCGCGCTCGAGGCAGTCGGGCAGATGCCCTTGCCGCCCTACATCAAGCGCGGCAGGCCAGGGGATCCGCGCGACCGCCAGGACTACCAGACGGTGTTCGCGCGCAGTCCCGGAGCGGTCGCCGCACCTACGGCCGGCCTGCACTTCACGCCGGCACTGCTCGATCGTCTCGCCGCCCGCGGCATCGAGCGGGTGGAGGTGACGCTCCACGTCGGCGCAGGCACCTTTCTGCCCGTCCGCAGCCCACGGGTCGAAGACCACCGCATGCATGCCGAAGTCGGCGTCCTGAGCCCGCAGGCGGCCGAACGAATCAATGCCGCGCGCGCCGCCGGCGGCCGGATCGTGGCGGTCGGCACGACCTCGCTTCGGCTCCTGGAAAGCGCTGCGAACGACAACGGCCAAGTCGATCCCTTCGCAGGCAGTACGGATCTTTTCATACTGCCGGGCTACCGCTTCAAAGCGGTCGACCTGCTCATGACCAATTTCCACCTGCCGCGCTCGACCCTGTTCATGCTGGTCTGCGCCTTTTCCGGGATCGAGACCATGAAGGCCGCCTACGCCCACGCCGTCGAGGCCGGCTATCGCTTTTATTCCTATGGCGACGCCTGCCTGCTGTCCCGCGATCGAGATGAGGCCGGCGCCGGGGGGAGCGCGCCGTGACCGCGCCCGAAAGCGGCGAGCGGTCGGCATCGACCGCTTTCGGGTTCGCGCTCCTGGCGCGCGACGGCTCGGCGCGGCGCGGCCGGCTGACCACCGCCCACGGCACGGTGGGAACCCCCGCCTTCATGGCGGTCGGCACGGCCGCCACGGTGAAGGGGTTGACCGTGGAGCAGGTCCAGCAGACCGGCACCGAGATCCTTCTCGGCAACACATACCACCTCATGCTGCGGCCAGGCGCCGAGGTGATCGAGAAGCTGGGCGGGCTTCATTGTTTCATGCGTTGGCCGGGACCGATCCTGACCGATTCAGGTGGCTATCAGGTCATGTCGCTGGCCGAACTGCGCAAGCTGGACGAGGACGGCGTCACCTTCCGTTCCCACGTCGATGGCACCGCCTGGCACCTGACGCCGGAGCAGGCCATCGCGATCCAGCAGCAGCTGGGCGCCGACATCGCGATGGTCCTCGACGAGTGCACGCCCTATCCGGTCAGCGAGACGGTCGCCGCCGAGTCGATGCGCCGCTCCATGCGCTGGGCCAGGCGCAGCAAGGACGCTTTTGTGCCGCGTCCGGGTCACGCCCTGTTCGGGATCGTGCAGGGCGGCATCTACCCCGGCCTGCGGCGGGAGTCGGCCGCCGCCCTGGTCGACATCGGCTTCGACGGCTATGCGATCGGCGGACTGGCGGTCGGCGAGGGCCAGGAGCTCATGTTCCGAACGCTCGACGCCACCCTGCCCGCCATGCCCGAAGAGCGGCCGCGCTACCTCATGGGCGTGGGCAAGCCCGCGGACCTGGTCGGCGCGGTCCAACGCGGCGTGGACATGTTCGATTGCGTTCTGCCGACGCGCTCAGGGCGCACCGGCCAAGCCTTCACCTGGCGCGGCGCGATCAACCTGCGCAACGCCCGCCATCGCGCAGATCCGCGCCCGATCGACCGCGATTCCCCTTGCGAGGTGTCGCGCAGCTACAGCCGGGCCTATCTGCACCACCTCTTCCGCAGCGACGAAATGCTCGGCCCGATCCTCCTGACGCTGCACAATC
>CAZDBC010000414.1:0-3588 GCA_964503295.1 uncultured Kiloniellaceae bacterium
CATCGGGCCGTTCGCGACCCGGCTGGCGGATGCCGCAGAGGCGGTCGGCCTGCCGATGAACCGTGACGATCTGCGCAATGGCCTGCCGCGTTTCGTCGAACCGGTCGCAGTCACGGTCGGCGACGATGTGGCCTACTTCGCGCCGCCGCCGACCGACGGCGGCATCGTGGCGGCGCAGATCTGGCGCATGCTGACCGCCATGCGCGACTACGAGGCCCCCGACGGGGTGCAGGGGGCCCACCTGCTGGCCGAGGCCAGCCTGCGCGCGCTCTCCGATCGGTCCCGCTGGTTCGCGCCGGGCGGCAAAGTCAGCGAACCGCCCGATCAACTGGTGTCGGCGGGGCGCGCGGAACAGCTCATGGCGACCTACGATGCGGCGCGCGCAACACCGGAGGGCGCGGTCGAAACGCCGCCCGAGCAAATCGACTCGAACCCCTATTCAGCCGGGCTGGTGGCCGTTGACGGTCGCGACAATCTGGTTGCCTGCACCTTCACCATGAACGGCCTGTTCGGGACCGGCCGCATCGCGCCCGGGACGGGCATCCTGCTGGCCGCGCCGCCGACTTCGCCGGTCGACGGCGTCGCCGGCCTTTCGGCCGTCGTGGTCGGCAACCGGGAGACCGGGAACGCCCGTTTTGCGGCCGCGTCGGTCGGCGGTCTGGCGGCCCCGGTCGCTTTGTCGGAGGTCATGCTGGAGGCGCTGCGGCTTGGGACGCCGCTGCGCGATGCTCTTGCGCGGCCGCGCCTTTACGACCCCGGAACACCGCGCGAGGTCCGTCACGAAAGCGGGTTGAGCGATTCTGCGAAAGACGGTTTGGCCCGCCGCGGTCACAGCCTCCGCCCGGTCGATCCCATCGCGCTGGTCAACGCGATTCACTGCCCGGGCGGTGCCTCGGAGGAGCCGGAAAGCTGTCAGATGGGCACGGATCCGCGCGGTCACGGCCTCGCCAACGCGGCCCGCTAGCAGAGCGCGCCCCGGCCATGACGCTCAAGATTGCCCGACGCGCGCATGTGCCGCCGTTCGTTGTCATGGACGTGTTGCGGGAGGCCAACGACCGCGCCGCGGCCGGCGAGAGCGTTCTTCATCTGGAAATCGGGCAGCCGGGCACGCCGGCCCCCGGCGCCGTGCTGGACGCCGCTCGGGCCGCTCTGGAGGCCGACTCCATCGGCTATACCGAGGCCTGCGGCCTGCCGGCGCTGCGCAGCGCCATTGCCGGGCACTACCGGCAGACCTACGGAGTTGAGGTCGATGCCGCCCGGGTCGTGGTGACCAACGGTTCCTCGGCGGGTTTCCTGCTCGCCTTTTTGACTGCATTCGAGGCCGGCGACCGAGTTGCCCTGGCTGCGCCCGGTTATCCCGCCTATCGCAACATTCTCGCGGCGTTGGGCATCGAGCCGGTTCTGCTCCCGACTACGGCAGCCGAACGATTCCAGCCGACGGTTGAGCGTTTGCAGCGGCTGTCGCCGCCGATCGATGGCCTCATCGTCGCTTCGCCGTCAAACCCGACCGGCACGATGTTGTCCCGCAGCCAGTTGGCACATCTTGCGGACCATTGTGCCGCCCACGGCATTCGCCTCGTCTCCGACGAGATCTATCACGGTATCTGCTACGACCAGACGAGCGTCTCCGCGCTTGAGGTCGCTGCCGAGGCGATCGTCGTCAACAGCTTCTCGAAATACTTCTCGATGACCGGCTGGCGCCTCGGCTGGCTGGTCCTGCCCGAAGATATGCTGCGGCCGCTGGAGTGCCTGGCCCAGAACCTCTTCATATCGGCACCCACGCTGTCGCAACATGCAGCCGTCGCCGCCTTCGACTGCCGTGACGAGCTCGACGCCTATGTCGCCGGCTACGCCCGCAACCGGGCGCTGCTGCTCGACGTGCTGCCCAAGGCGGGACTGGATCGCCTGGCGCCGGCCGATGGCGCCTTTTACATCTATGCCGACGTCAGCCGTTTCACCAACGACAGTCCGGACTTCTGCCGGCGCATGCTCGCCGAGACCGGCGTCGCGGCCACGCCCGGCACCGACTTCGATCCTGAGCGCGGCGGCAGCTTCGTTCGTTTCTCCTTCGCAGGACCGCACGTCGAGATCGCGGAGGCAGCGGACCGGCTCGCAGGCTGGTTGCCTCGCCTGCAGCCGTAGGGACGTAGAGACCGAAAAGACCCTCCGCGTTCGCGGCGACGCCTTTACGGCATCCTAGAGGAACTTGCTCCACCAGCCGCTGCGTTTCGGGCGCTTGGGCTTTGCCTGCGGCTCCGGCTGCTCGGCTTTCGGTCGCTCATCGCTCTCCTCCTCGGGCCGAAATCCGGCGTCCTGCTCCGCCCGCTGCTCTTCGGCCGTCGGTTCGTTGGCCCCGTTCCCGCCAATGGCCGGTGAACGCTCGTCGTCGCCGGGCTTCACCGTTTCGGGCGCGTCACTCTTGTCTGCGGCGGCGCGCGGCGGTGCTTCCGTGGGCGCCGGCTCGGACGCGGCCGTATCGCCAGCGAGCCCCTCTCTGCCGGGAGCCGGCTGGCCTTCCGCGCCATTGGGCCCTTTTTGCGCTGTTTCGGCCTTGGCCCGTGCGCCGGTGCGCCCCTTGCGGGCGCCGCGCGGCCGCGCGGGTTTTGCTTCTTCCGCGCCGGTTGGAACGCTGTCTGCCGTGTCTTGATCGATTTGCGGCGTGGTCTCAGGCGCGGCTGCCTCGGATTCCGCCGCGGCCTCGCTATCCTGCTGCTCGACGTGCGGCGCATGTTCGGCGGCATCTGAACCTTCGCCGCGCTTGGCGGCACGCCGACGACCGCCGCGCTTGCCGCGCCGGCGTCGCTTGCGCTGGTCCTGATCGTCGCCCTTGTCTGTCTGCTGCCGCTCCTCGGATGACGCGCCTTCGGCCGCCTGCGCATCCGGCTCCTCGTCGGATGCCTCGACGCCCGCGGGAACCTCGGCCGCGTCGGCGGCTACGTCCTCTTCACGCCGCTTGCGTCCGCGGCGCTTGCGGCCGCGCTTGCGGTCGCTTTCGTCTTCCTCCTCTGCGGCCACCTCCGCGCGGGCCCGCTCCACGGGCGCGCGCTGTCCGCTCTCGGCAACCCGCTCGAGCCGGTAATCGGGGGTCACCAGGCTGTCGTCGGTGTCGATCCGAACCTTGAAGCCGTAACGGCTTTCGATATCGAGCAGCCGGGCGCGCTTCTGGTTGAAGATGTAGAGGGCGACCTCCGACGGAACGGTCAGCACCACCTGGTCGCCCGGGCGGCGGATGCCTTCGTCTTCCAGTCCGCGCAGCACGTGCAGCGCCGTCGACTCGATGGTACGTACGTGCCCCGTGCCGCTGCACCGCGGGCAGATCATGGTCACGCTCTCGACCAGGCTCGGCCGCAACCTCTGGCGCGACATCTCGAGCAGCCCGAAGGGACTGATCCGGCCGAGTTGTATCCGCGCGCGGTCGTGCTTCAAGGCTTCCTTCAGCCGGCGTTCGACCTCGCGGTTGTGCCGGTTCTCTTCCATATCGATGAAGTCGATGACGATCAGTCCGGCAAGGTCGCGCAGGCGGAGTTGCCGGCCGACCTCCTCGGCAGCCTCCAGGTTGGTGCGCAGCGCCGTCTCCTCGATGTGCCG
>CAZDBC010000415.1:0-3585 GCA_964503295.1 uncultured Kiloniellaceae bacterium
GGCGACATAGAAGAGGGCGTTTTCGGCCAGGTCGGACAGCAACCTGGCGCGCACTTTCAGCCCGGCCATGCCGGCCTCCAGCCGGCGCCGGCCGACAGGGCCTACCGGCCGGCCGAGACGCCGCTCGAGACGGGGCAGGATGAGCTCGACAAGCCGAGCATCGTCGGCCTGGCGCAGGTAGTGGCCGTTGAGGTTCTCCAGCTTGGCGAAGTCGAAACGCGCCGCCGATTTGCCAACCGCGTCGAGATCGAACCAGGTAATCGCCTGTTCGGTCGAAATGATCTCTTCGTCGCCGCGACCCCAGCCGAGCCGCAGCAGGTAGTTGCGCAGCGCTTCCGGCAGGTAGCCCATCTCGCGATAGGCCTCCACGCCCAAAGCGCCGTGACGCTTGGACAGCTTGGCCCCGTCCGGACCGTGGATCAGCGGGATGTGGGCGAAGACCGGGGTCGGCCACTCCATGGCGAGGTAGAGCTGGTACTGCCGGAACGCGTTGGTCAGATGGTCGTCGCCCCTGATTACATGGGTGATCTGCATGTCGTGATCGTCGACCACCACCGACAGCATGTAGGTCGGCGAACCGTCGGCGCGCAGCAGGACCATGTCGTCGAGCTGCTCGTTTGCGACCGTGACCCGGCCCTGGACGGCATCCTCGATTGCCGTTTCGCCACTCTGGGGCATCTTGATCCGGATGACAGGATCGACGCCGGGCGGTGCCTCGGAGGGATCGCGGTCGCGCCATCGGCCGTCGTAGCGCATCGGCCGGCCCTCGGCCCGTGCGCGTTGACGCATCTCCTCCAGCTCTTCCGTCGTGCAGTAGCAGCGGTAGGCCTTGCCGGCCTCGAGCAAGGCGTGGGCGACCTCGGTGTGCCGCTGGGCGCGCTGCGACTGGTAGACAACCTCGCCGTCGTGATCGAGACCGAGCCAGGCAAGGCCATCCAGGATCGCCTCGATGGCCTCCGGCGTCGAGCGCTTGCGGTCGGTGTCCTCGATGCGCAGCCGGAACTGGCCGCCGTGGTGCCGGGCATA
Source organism: uncultured Kiloniellaceae bacterium (assembly GCA_964503295.1). Classification (GTDB taxonomy): domain Bacteria; phylum Pseudomonadota; class Alphaproteobacteria; order Kiloniellales; family Kiloniellaceae; genus CAZDBC01. The sequence continues at coordinate 1,027 of CAZDBC010000415.1, forward strand.
AAGCCAGTTGAACAGCGCCGTGCGGGCACCCCCGATGTGCAGAAAACCGGTGGGCGAGGGGGCAAAGCGGGTGATCGGTGCGGACGACTCTCGCGTCATGACCTTCCGGGAACTAGAAGAGGAGCAGCCGCCGACAAGCCGCAGAGGGCGGCGGCGGCGCTGTGTATCACATTGCCGGCATCGCGACAAAGCGGCCGGCGACTGCCGACCATCGGTCAGTGAGAGTCGAGGCGCGCCAGCAGCCGCTCGAGACCGGCCTTGCCGGCGGGCTCGCGGTGGCGCGCGATGGCCAGCGTTACCGCGTCCTGTCGGGCCGCCATCTTCTCGACCGTCAGGCGGGTCACCTGGCGATCGTCGTGCCAGACCACCGCGGTGAGGGCGTCGAGGCAGGCCTTGGCGACGTTATCGACGTCGAGACGCCGCGCCGGATCTATGGTTTCCACCCAGATATCGACCGCATAGGGCTCGAAATCGGGCCGCAACTTCCGGTAGTCTTTGCGGAAGAATTCGCCGATCGGGGTCTGCAGGCGGCCGCCGCGGGTGGTCAGGGTCAGGCAGCGCACGATCAGGGTGCCGTCGAGCCGCGCGACCCGCACCTTGCCGCGCCCCTGCCAGTGGTGACTGTCGTCGTGCATTCTGCCGAATCGTTCCGTTCGCGACCGCGCCATCTTCACGGTCCGCTTGGGCGGCCGCAAGGAAGGCGGCGCGGGAAGGGGAGGCGCCGAGGAGCGTGAGCAGCCGGGTCTCGGGCTATCGGCCGGCCGCGCCGATGTCGGCGCTCTTGGCGCCGGCCGGGACACTGCTGGGCCGCATCGGCGGCCAGCTCGTGGCCGAGCGGGAGCGCTGGGCCCTCTGGACGCCGGCGGGCTTCGGCGCCGGCATAGCACTCTACTTCTCTCTGCCGGCCGAACCTCCTGCCTGGGTCGGGGCGGCGGGGTTGTCGGTCGGGCTGTTACTGGCGCTCGCGATCCGGCGCTCTGCGGCGGGGCTGCCGCTTGCGCTCGCCTTCAGCATCGTCTGTGCCGGCTTCGCCGCCGCCCAGTTGAAAACGATAGCGGTCGGCGCGCCGGTTCTCGACGAGCGCTTCGGGCCGGCCGAGGTCCGGGGCGCGATCGCCGCCATCGATCTGCGACCTGATGGGGTCCGGCTGGTTCTCGACGCGCCGCGGCTCGAAGGCTTGGCGCCGGCCGAGACGCCGCGCCGGGTCAGGGTGAAGCTGCCGCGCACGGCGCCCGATCTCGCGCCGGGCGACGGCGTGCGCCTGCTGGCCATCCTTTCGCCGCCGCCTGCGCCCGCCGCGCCTGGGGCCTTCGATTTCGGCCGGCGGGCCTACTTCGAGCGGCTGGGGGCGGTCGGTTTCGCGATTGGGGACGTGGAGCGCCTGGCGCAGCCGGGGAGCGCGGCCGGCGGGCTCGGGCGCGCACTGGCGGCGCTTCGTCACGACCTGGCGGAGCGGATTCTGCACCAGCTGCCCGAGCCGCTGGGGGCGGTGGCGGCCGCCTTGATGGTCGGCGAGCGCGGCGCCATCCCCGAGCCGGTCATGGCCGATATGCGCGACTCGGGCCTCGCCCATCTGCTCGCCATTTCGGGTCTGCACGTGGGGCTCGTCGCCGGCCTGCTGTTCTTTGCCGTGCGCGGGCTGCTCGCGCTCTGGCCGCGCTGCGCGCTCAATCTTCCGATCAAGAAGTGGGCGGCCGTGATCACCTGGTTCGGTGCTCTCGGCTATCTGCTGCTCAGCGGCGCCACGGTGCCCACACAACGCGCCTTCCTCATGACCTCGATCGTGCTGCTCGCCGTCCTGGTTGACCGGACGGCGATTTCGCTGAGGCTGGTCGCCTGGGCCGCGACCGCGGTGCTGCTGCTGGCGCCGGAAAGCCTGCTCTCGGCCAGCTTCCAGATGTCCTTCGCCGCCGTCACGGCCCTGGTCGCGGCCTACGAACTGCGGGAGGGACGGCGCTGGCTGGCCGAGCCCGCGCCCTCCTGGCCGCTCCGCTGTCTGCTGTACCTGCTCGCGGTGTGCCTGACCTCGGTCATCGCAATCGCGGCGACCACGCCCTTCGCCGCCTATCACTTCAATCGCATCGCCTTCTATGGCTTGGCCGCAAACATCGTCGCCGTGCCGGTCACGGCTTTCTGGATCATGCCCTGGGCGCTCGCGGCCTTTGCCCTCATGCCCTTCGGGCTCGAGGCCTGGGCGTTGCAGCCGATGGGGTTGGGGCTCGCCTTGGTGCTCGCGGTGGCCAAGACGATCGCCGCGTGGCCGGGGGCGGTTGCCCTGGTGGCGGCCGCGCCGCCGCTCGCCCTGGCGCTGGTGGTTGTCGGTGGACTCTGGCTGTGCCTGTGGCGCCGGCGCTGGCGGCTGCTCGGCCTGCTGCCCGCTGCGGGCGGTCTCGTTCTGTTCGTCCTCGCCCGCCCGCCCGATCTTCTCATCTCGAGGGATGGCGGCCTGATGGCCTTGCGCACGGCGGACGGCGAACTCCTCCTCTCGTCGGGACGCAGGGCCCGATTCACTGCCGAGCTCTGGCAGCGGCGCGCCGGGCTGGCGGACAGCGAAACCTG
>CAZDBC010000416.1:0-3581 GCA_964503295.1 uncultured Kiloniellaceae bacterium
GAGATGCGCATCGTGCTGGCCGACGAGATCAGCCCGGATTCCTGCCGCCTGTGGGACGTCAAGACCGGCGAGAAGCTGGACAAGGACCGCTTCCGGCGCGACCTGGGCGACGTCGAGGAGGCCTACCAGGAGGTGGCGCGCCGGCTCGGCGTGCTGCCCGAGGCCGGCCTCGTCGATTTCGAGGAGGCGCGCGGCCGCTCGCCGCGCCGCGGCCGCCGCGACGAGACGCCCTCGGCCGCCAACTGAACGGCCTGGAAGGCCACGGGCCCGGAACGGAGCGTCTCCCATGAGCCAGGGGCGCGAAGACGCGCGAGCGGCATCCGACCAGCCGGACGTCCTTGTCCATCCGCCAATCCTCTTCGCGGCCGCCGCGCTTCTCGGCGTCGCGCTGGACTGGCTGGCGCCGCTGTGGCTTCTGGCGAGCCTCGATTTGGCTGCGCGCGGGCTGATCGCGGCCCTCTTCGGCCTGCCCGGACTGCTCGTCGGCGCGCTTGCGATCCTTCGTTTCAGACGTGCACGTACGGCAGTCCCGACGTTCCGGCCGGCGACGGCGCTGGTCACCGACGGCATCTACGCCCGCTCGCGCAATCCGATCTACATCGGCGTCGTGCTGTGTTACCTGGCCCTTGCGGTCCTGCTTGCCAGCGATTGGATGGTGGTCTTTCTGGTGCCCGCCCTGATTGTGCTGGACCGCGGCGTGATCGCCCGTGAAGAGCGCTACCTGGAAGCCAAGTTCGGCGACGACTACCGGACCTACAAGCAACAGGTTCGGCGCTGGCTTTAGCTGCCGGACCGTGCGCCGGCCCCCCAGGCCAATTCGTTCGCCGCCCGAGACCGACGCGGACTCCCGGGCATTCGTCGAACCGACCTGGCTTGCTTGTCACGACCAGGGGGCGCGGCTAAGGTCCGGCCGTCCCGCTCGGCGATTCCGGAGTCTCTGTCACGGTGAAGGCACGCGTTCACGTTACCCTCAAGGAAGGCGTTCTCGACCCCCAGGGCAAGGCCATCGAGCATGCCCTCGCCGCCCTCGGCTTCGACGGCGTCGAGAACGTGCGCCAGGGCAAGGTCATCGAGTTCGAACTCACCGAAGCGCACCCGGCCAGGGCGCGCGAGACAGTCGCGGCCATGTGCGAGAAGCTGCTCGCCAACACCGTCATCGAGAACTACTCCATCGAACTGGACGGGGAACCGGCGAGCGCGTGAGGCCGCACCACGTGAACATCTACTGGCTGCCCTGGAACGACCCCGGCTGCGAGCACCTCAGCCTGGTCATCGGCGAGCAGGGCGTCGAGGCCAAGGGCGCGATCCTGCGCAAGCTGGGCAACATGCATTTTCGCTGCCGCTATGAGCTGCAAGCGGATCCCGACTGGACCTTCCGGCGGCTCGAGCTCACGGTCAACGGCTGCTCCGAGGTCGCGCCACGCCGCCTTCTCCTGGAGTATCTCGAAAACGGAAGCTGGTCGGTCGACGGCAAGCCGGCGCCTCATCTGGGCGACTGCATCGACATCGACATACAGGTGACGCCCTTCACCAACAGCCTGCCGATCCGCCGGCTCGGCCTGGCCAAGGGGGAGAGCCGCGACCTCACCGTGGCCTACGTTCCCCTGCCGGGCCTGACACCCGAACCTGTGGCCCAGCGCTACACCTGTCTCGCCCCGCTTGGGGAGGACGGCGGCTTCTATCGCTACGAAGGGCTGTTCCGCGACTTCGCCGCCGATCTCGAGGTCGACAGGGACGGCTTGGTCATGGACTATCCGGAGACCTTTCACCGGCAATGGCCGCGTGACTGACCGGGCGGACCGGGCGCGGCGCCGAGACGAGGGCCGAAGGGGAGACACAAAGCGCATGAAGGCCGCCGTCATCGTTTTTCCTGGCTCCAACTGCGACCGCGACGTGCGGGTCGCGCTGCGCCAGTCGATGGGTCGCGAGCCCCAGATGGTCTGGCACAAGGATTCGACATTCGACGAGGTCGGCCTGATCGTGCTGCCGGGCGGCTTCTCCTATGGCGACTACCTGCGCAGCGGCGCCATGGCGGCGCGCTCGCCTGTCATGCGCGAGGTGATCGACCGGGCACGGCGCGGCGTGCCCGTACTCGGCATCTGCAACGGCTTCCAGATCCTGGCCGAGACCGGACTCGTGCCCGGCGCCTTTCTGCGCAACGCCAACTTGAAGTTCGTTTGCCGCGACGTGACGATCCGAGTCGAGACGAGTCAGAGCCTTTTCACGAGCCGCTATCAGAGCGGCCAGCCGGTTCGCATTCCGGTCGCCCATCACGACGGAAACTATTTCATCGACGACGACGGCCTGAAGCGGCTCGAGGATCACGGGCAGATCGCCTTTCGCTATTGCGACCGCGACGGCGTTCCGACGCCGGAAGCCAATCCGAACGGTTCGCGCGCCAACATCGCCGGGATCTACAACGCCGAGAAGACGGTGCTCGGTCTCATGCCGCATCCTGAGCGCCTGGCCGACCCGTTGCTCGGCGGCAGCGATGGCCGTGCCCTGTTCGACGGTCTGGTCGAGAGTCTGTCATGAGCGAGGCGGCGCATCGGGCCGGGGCGATCGAGACACTTGGGGTAACGCCCGAGATCGTGGCGGAACACGGCCTCAGCAGGCCTGAGTACGAGCGCATCCTCGAGATCCTCGGGCGGCCGCCGAACCTTCTGGAGCTCGGCATCTTCTCCGTCATGTGGTCCGAGCACTGCTCCTACAAGTCCTCGAAGAAGTGGCTGAAGACCCTGCCGACCGAAGCGCCCTGGGTGATCGAGGGGCCGGGCGAGAATGCCGGGGTCATCGACATCGGCGAGGGACAGGCGGCGGTCTTCAAGATGGAAAGCCACAACCACCCCTCCTACATCGAGCCCTACCAGGGCGCGGCGACCGGCGTCGGCGGCATCCTGCGCGACGTCTTCACCATGGGCGCGCGGCCGGTCGCCAACCTGAACGCCCTGCGCTTCGGCGCCCCCGACCATCCCAAGACCCGCCATCTGCTGGCCGGCGTGGTCGCGGGCATCGGCGGCTACGGCAACTGCGTCGGCATTCCGACGGTCGGCGGCGAAGTGAACTTCGATCCCGCCTACGACGGCAACATCCTCGTCAACGCCATGACCGTCGGCATTGCCCCGGCCGACCGCATCTTCCGCTCGGCGGCTGCCGGCCCGGGCAACCCGGTGGTCTACGTCGGATCCAAGACCGGGCGCGACGGCATCCACGGCGCGACCATGGCCTCGGCCGAATTCGGCGCCGATTCGGAGGAGAAGCGCCCGACCGTGCAGGTCGGCGACCCCTTCACCGAGAAGCTGCTGATCGAGGCCTGCCTCGAGCTCATGGCAACCGACGCCATCGTCGCGATCCAGGACATGGGTGCCGCCGGTCTGACCTCCTCGTCTTTCGAGATGGCGTCCAAGGGCGGCGTCGGAGTCGAACTCGAGCTCGACCGCGTGCCCTGCCGCGGGGAGGGCATGACGCCATACGAGATGATGCTCTCGGAGAGCCAGGAGCGCATGCTGATGGTGCTGCGGCCCGGCAAGGCGGACCTCGCGCGCGCCATCATGGAAAAGTGGGATCTCGACTTCGCCGTG
>CAZDBC010000417.1:0-3578 GCA_964503295.1 uncultured Kiloniellaceae bacterium
CACGGTGCTCGGCGAAAACGCGCCTGCCAGCCTGACCGTGTCCGGCGAGGTGTGGGCCCGCGAGGGAGCGCAGATTGCGGTGAACGGCGCGAGTCTCGACCCGCTCGCGCTCGAGTGGGGGCCTGCGGCTGCCGACGGACGCCGGCCGACCAGCTTCTCGCTCGAGGTGGCGGCGCCCGGCGTGGACGGACCGGCGGCGATCCTCGCGCGGGTGACCGAGCTCGACGGCCGCTGGGCCGAGGACCGGCGCACCGTCCTGCGCGACAGCGCGCCGCCGGAGGTGGTGGAGACGGCGCCGTCGGACGGCGACGAGGGAGTGGCCGCCGACTCCCTGGTGATGGTCCTGTTCACCGAGCCCGTCGCCGCGGGCACCCTCACAGACGGCCTGACCCTCGAGCGGCTGACCACCGGCGAGCCGGTCGCAGCCGAGCGCGCCGTGGCCGGCTCTGCTGTGGCGCTGGCGCCGTCGGCGGCCCTCGTCGCCGGCGAGAGCTACAGGTTGCGGGTGCGCACCGATATCACCGATCTGGCGGGCCAGGCGCTGGCGATGCCCGTCGAGGCAACGTTCACGGTGGCCCACGGCAGCGCCGCACCGCCCGAGCTCGACCCGCTGCCGCCGGCGGTGTGCGCCGCCGAGCTGACCGTGACCGGCACGGCTGCCGCCAGCGCCGCGGTGCGCGTCAGCCTCGGCTCGGCGACCCGCACGGCGTTCGCAGCGGCAGACGGCGGCTTCGAGGCGACGCTGCCCGTGCCGGGCGACGGCTGGCATCTTCTCCGCGCGGCGGTGCTCGACCGCTCCGGAGCGCCCGGCGCCGAGGCCACCGCCGTGCTGCGGGTGGACTGCAGCGCGCCGCAGGTGGTCTCCGCGCTCCTCGATCGCTCCACCGGTGTCGCGACGGTGACGCTGAGCGAGGCGGTCGATCCGGCCAGCGCGACCGCGGCGGCGGTCGTGGTCAGCGACGCCGACGATCCGCAGACGGCGCAGCCGCGCGCGCTGTCCGTCACCGGCGATCGGCTCGTGATCGCTCTCGACGGCGACTGGTGGGCCGATCGCCCGGTGCGCCTGGAGGTGGGCCCGCCGCTCGCCGATGTCCACGCCAACCCGATGACGGCGCCGTTTGCGACCGTGTTCCTGCCGGACGACGGCGGCCCGAGCGCCGGCAACGTGCTGCTCGGCGAGGCGTACGACGACTCGACCGGCCGGCCGCTGGACGGGGTCACGGTCGACCTGTACCCCTCGAGCGTCGCCATCCCGGGCGCGGGCGTGGCAGGAGCGTCGCCTGTGGCGAGCGCTACCAGCGACGGGCGCGGTCGCTACGCGTTCCCGGGCCCGCTGGCGACGGACCGCTACGCGGTGGTTCTCCACCGCGGTGGGTGGAGCCGCGTCGTCCGCCGCGTCGACCTGGAGCCGGCCGCTGCCGTGGCGCCGTTCGACGCGCGGCTCACCCCGCGGGTCGCTGCCGGGACCCTCGATCCGATCGCCGGCGGCGAGCTCGCCAACCCGGAGATCGAGGCGTTGCGGGTGATCGCCGATCCCGCCGCCGTGCCGGGTAGCGAGCCGCTCGAGGCCGAGCTGACGCCGCTGTCCGGCCAGGGGCTGCCCGAGCCGCTTCCGCTGGGCTGGACCCCGGCGGCCGCCGCCGAGCTGCGGCTGGTCGATTCGGCCGGCCAGGCGCTGCCGGAGGGCGCTGCGACCCCGTTTGCGGCCGATGGCGTCCGGCTCGATCTGCCGCTTGCGGCGTGGGTGGCGCCGAGCGATCCGCTGCTGGCCGTGCAGTACCATCCGGCCACCGGCGACTGGCTGACGGTGGCGGGTGCGGTCCGGACCACGGCCGCCGACGGGACGCCCGTGCTCCGCGTCTCCCTGCCCGGTCCTGGCGCCGTAGCTGCGGTGCTGCCGGATAGGGCGCCCGCAGCCGAGCCGCCGCTGCCGCCGCAAGCTGTCTCCGGCGAGCCGCTGCGCGGCGTGGCGGCGCCGGAGGCCTACCCGGAGCTGGAGGCGTCGCTGGCGCTGGATCCGCCGGTGGTCGCCCCGCAAGAGCGCTCGCTCGCGCGGGTGGTGGCGTGCAGCGCCGACCAGACCACGCCGTGGCCGTCGGGCCTGCCGGTGGAGGCGGTGCTTGCCGAGCGGCTGGTGCTCGCCTCCGGCGACGAGCTGCTCGAGCCGCCGTTCCGCGCCGAGCTGCTGCTGTACAGGCCGCGCCTCGACGGCAGCGAGCTCGGCAGCTGCGCGCCAGAGGCGGCCGGCGCCGTCGAGCTCGTCGTCTCACCGTCGCCGCGCGCCGCCGAGGTGGTGCTCGACGTCGGCTGGGAGCAGGTCCGCCTGGAGCCGTTCACCGATGCGCTGGAGCGTGGTCGCGTGCTCGGCCCTGCCGGCGGCGCCGTGCGCTCGCCCGACGGCGTCGAGCTGACCGTGCCCGAGGGCGCGCTGGCCGAGCACACCCTGGTGGAGGCCGTCGCCCTGTCGAGCGCCGAGCAGGCGGCCCTGCCGGCGGTGGCCGGGTTCACCACACTGACCGCGATCCGCCTCGACTGGGGCGGCCAGACCCTGGCGCGGTCCGCCACCCTGTCCGTGCCCGCCCCGGCGAGCACGCCGGCGGCCGTCGCCGGCGATCCGCGCCTGATCGTGGCCGAGCTCGTCGGCGATGCGGCCGATGGCCGCGGGCGCCTGGTACGCCTGGTTGCCCGGATCGAGCGGCAGCCGGCGGTCACCGGCAGCGGCGAGCGGCTGGTGGCGGCGCCGGAGCCTGACGGCTCGGCCCTCGCCCTGGACGGCCTCGTGCGCGACGGCGCCGTCCTGGTGCTCCACGCCGACGCGGCGATCGCGTTCGCCACCGGCCACGTGCGCACCGTCTCCGGCGCCGGCCTCGCGGGCGCCCGCACACTTGCCGACGGCCTCGGCGCCGGCGACCTGTCGCGGATCGGCGGCGGCTACGCCATGCCGACCCTGGCGGCCGGCGGCACGGCCCGCGCCCTCCACCCCGATCTCGACGAGGAGGGTAGCGCGGCGATCGAGCCCGTGGCGCCGGGGACCATCGTCCCCCTCGACATCACCGTCGAGCCGGCGCCGCCCACCGTCGAGGCGCTCGTGCCCGCCGACGGCGCCACCGACCAGCCGGTGGGCGCCACGGTCCAGGTCCGGCTCTCCGAGCCGATCGACCCGGCCACAGTCGGGCCCACCACGCTCCGCCTCGAGCTGGCCGGACCGGACGGCTCGGGAACCGGCGCTGTCGTCGCCGGTGAGGTCGCCCTCGCCGCCGACGGTCGGACCATCGTGCTGGCCCCCTCGCTGCCGCTGCCTCCCGGCCGCACCCTGCTCGCCATCTTTGCCGGCGGCATCCGCGATACCGGCGGCGCCCTCTACCGTGGCGGGCCGGTCCACTGGTCGTTCGCCACCTCGACCGAGGCGGCGCCCGGCGGCCAGGTGCACCCCGAGCGGTTCCACATCGAGGTGCCGGTCAACGGCGCTGCTCGCGTGTACGGCTCACCCGGCGCCGTGCCCACGGTCCCTGCCGGCCAGCCCGCCTGGGCGATCTCGCCGATCGTCCGCGGCGCCGCCACCGCCGACCCCACCGTCG
>CAZDBC010000418.1:0-3575 GCA_964503295.1 uncultured Kiloniellaceae bacterium
TCGCTGTCACGCGACCGGTTTGGCATCACTCGGCGACGTCGAACCAGGGCGAACAGCGGTAGCGGCGGGTAATCTCTTCGCCTGCCTTGATATCGCGAATCGCGAACAGGGCGACCAGCCAGCCGATGCCAGCCTCCGATTTCCATTGCGTCTCCGCGTTGGGAGCTTCGGCATGGTTCAGGAGGGTCGCCACGCCGAGCGGCAGCAGGCCCTGCTCGTCATTGTCCGGATGACCAAAGTAGTAGTCGCCGATTCCGGTCGTCTCGAGCCGATCGCAATCTTCCGACGACAGCAGGAGAGCAGGCGACCAATCGATCAGCGTGCCTTCAGGGATCGCTGCGACGGCGAAAATGCCCCGCCCCTTTCCCGGACAGAGCCGCAGCGCAACCTCCACCCGCTGCAAGATGACGGTCACGATTCCAGTTCCTTGACATAGACCACCTTGCCGTCGCCGACACGGTAGAAGTCGGAGAGCTCGGCGGCCTTCTTGAAGCCGTTGTTCTCGTAGAAGCTGCGAGTCGGCCGGTAGCGCTCGCTCGACGACGTGTCCGCATAAAGGCGCGTGCCCTTCTTCCGGCGCACCGCGGCCTCGGTCCGTTCCAGGATCTGCCGGCCTAGGCCCCGCCCCTGCGAGTCGCGGTTGACGACGATCCAGTAGAGGTCGAAGGCGCTCTCGGTGCCCGGAATGGGGCCGTAGCAGGCATAGCCAAGGAGCGTCCCGCCTCGCTCGACCAGAATGAAGTCATAGCCCGAGAGACGGCCCTTTTCGATCCGCTCGAGGACCAGTTCGACCGCGATGCCGGTCTCGGCGGCAGTGAACATCTCGCTGCCGGCGACAATCTGGCGAACCCGTTCCACGTCCTCCGGGCGCACCGCATCGCGCCACACCAGCGGCCCGCCGGCCGCGGCGGGGCGTTCGGCCCGAGTCCTCGCCGCACGCCCTTCGAGCCGGGCAGCTTCGGCCGCCTCGGCAAGTCCGGTGAAGAAGTTGCGCGCGTTGATCCCCAGGGTGCGGACCCGGTAGCCCCCCTCCTGTACGACGCAGGTGGGATAGCCGGCCGCGCCGATCAGGCCGCCGATCTGGCGAAAATCGCCGGCTCGATTGGACCAGGACCCCGTCGGGTCGCCGCGCGCCGTATCGAGCCCCAGCGCGACAACCAGATAGGACGGCGCAAAGCGCGCGATTCGTCGCAGGGCGACCTGAAGAGCGTCGCGGTACTGCTCGGGAGTGATCGACTCCGGCAAAGGAAGATTGATGTTGTAGCCGGCGCCCGGGCCGCGGCCGGTCTCGTCGCGGAAGCCGGTGAAGTATGGATAGGCGAAGCTGGGATGCCCGTGAATCGAAACAGTCAGGACGTCCGCCCGCTCGTAGAAGATGTCCTGCTGGCCGTTGCCGTGGTGGTAGTCGATGTCGAGAATTGCCACCCGACCGAAACGGGAAAGGTAATTGGCGGCTGCCGCCGCGTTGCAGAAATAGCAGAAGCCGCCGAAGGCCCGACGCTCCGCGTGATGGCCGGGCGGGCGCACTAGCGCATAGGCCAGCGAGGCCCCGTTCAGGACGCAATCGGCGGCGGTAAGCGCGCAATCGACCGCCTGGCGAGCGGCTGGCCAGGCATTGCGATTGAGCGGTGTGAAGGTGTCGATGCACCAGTATCCGGCGAGCACCGTGCTGTCCTTGGGCCGACGCTGCGGATTGCGGATCGGAAAGACGTAAGGATAGATCGACCGCTTGAGCGGTGCCTCGGCACAGGCTCGTTCCATATAGTCGACCAGCCTGCCGTCATGTATCTCGCGAATGTACCGATCGGGAAAGCGCCGCGCCGGAATCCTCTCGAACAAACCGCTCTTTTCGAGCTCGCCGAGGATTGCGCCGATGCGAACCGGCGCTTCGACGTAACCGCGCTCGCGCACATGGTGAATCTCGTGCTGATCGTTGACGATCAGCGGCACCTTGCCCTTGAGCGAAGGAATGGGCTCCGGCGACGGCGCGCTTTCCCCCTTCACATAGCGAGGCCGACGCAGGCCAAACTGGCCGTCCCTGATCGATCGCTCCACGGCATCCACGTAGTCGGGCGGACAGATCTCGGCATACTTGCGCTCCAGAATGGCCCTGACGATGCGCCGCAGCACCGAGGCTCGAGGCAGACCGTGGCGGCCGAGACCGTCGAAGACAAGGTACGGCATGTCTTCGTCGCCCGGCTTCAGGGGCCGCTGGTAGTCCGTTCCCATGATCGGGAGAGCGCCGTAGCGCTCATAGAACTTGAGCCGCGCCGCGTTCTGCTTGCGCACGGTAGGATCCGGGCTCTGATCCGGCTCGTCCGGCAGACACTCGAAGTAGAGACCTTCCGCACCGAGGGCCGCGGCCTCCTCTCGCACCCGTTCGTAGAGTGCCCCGCCGACGCCGGACCCGCGCCGGCTGCCGGGCGCGGTGGAGATCACCTCAAGAAAGCAGAAACGCAGGTCCGGATCGTAGAGCAGCACGGCAACAGCGCGCACGCGTCCATGAGCATCCTCTGCAACCAAGAGCTCGGCGACGAAGCGGTACTTGAAGGGGTTGTCCAGCTGGTCGGGAAGCTTGTCGATTTCCGCTGCCGGCATCGCGGCGAACTGGGCGCGCAGAATCGCCTGGGCATCCTCGACGGCCGCGCGATTGGCCGGCGTGCGGGCATCGCGAATCTTGCGTATCCGCAGCATGTCAGGCGGCAACGCGTGGGCGCGTGAGCGCGGCATCGAGGATCCGCGCAATCAGGCGATCATAGGAGATGCCGGCCTGCCCCGCCGCGGCGGCGAACCCGGCATCGGGCGTGAGACAGGGATTGCTGTTGACCTCCAGGATCCAAGGCCGGCCGTTCCCGTCGACCCGGAAGTCGACCCGCGCATAGCCGCTCAGCCCGAACAGCCGCCAGCAGACAAGCGCAAGCCCCCGCAGCTCCTCGAGCAATCCGGTGTCCGACGCCGGAAAATCGAACCGGCGCGGCGTGTTGTTGTAGGCGTAGCTTTCCGTCAGCCATTTGGCCGCATAATCGACGATGCGCGGCGACTCTGCCCCGTAGCCGACGAACTCGATTTCGGCAATCGGCAGGAGTTCTGCGCCTTGCGTTCCTTCGAGCAGAGACAGATTGAACTCGCGGCCCTCGACGAAACTCTCGGCGAAGAAGCGGCCGCCGTAACGCGCCTGCCGCCGTCCGATCTCCGCTGGCGCCCCGCGCGCCGGAACGACCGATCCGGCGTCCAGCCCGAGCGAGGCATGCTCGCTGTCCGACTTGACGATGACCCGCTCCTCAGGCGCGAAGTCCCGACCCTCGAGGGACCACGCGGGCGTGGCGAGTCCGCGGTCGCGCAGTCGACGCTTGGTCTCTGTCTTGGACAGGGTCGCCCGCAATGCCGCGGCGCCCGCACCGCTGTACGGCAGGCCGAGGCGCTCGAGCGCCTCGGCCGCCAGGGGAGCGGCGGTGGCATCGCCATCGAGCGCCTCAACGAGATTGAAAACCGCGGCCGGTCGACGCTCCGGCAGTCTCTCGAGCCCGGCCAGCCCCGGCCGGACGGCGACCACCTCGGACCGGAAGCCGTTCCGC
>CAZDBC010000419.1:0-3574 GCA_964503295.1 uncultured Kiloniellaceae bacterium
TGTCCGCCCTGGACGGGCTGCCCCGGTCTGCCAGCGTAGTCGCCTCCGAGCCGACCCTGCTCGCCAGCCTGTCCGCCCACGACTTCATCGAACTGCTCAAGCGGCGCGTCGAGGTCACCTTCAAGGTCCTGCAGCGCCTGGCCGAGATGGTGCGCACCGGCGATGTGCGGATCATGGAGCTGAGCACCTACGCCGCCGCGCAGCGCGTCTATTCGGAGCTTCTGCGCGCGGCCCAGCCGGATGCCGCGGTGCCCAGCCTGTGGGTCGTGCGCCCGCTGCCGCCGCTGCGCGAGATCGCCAGCCGGGTGAGCACCACGCGCGAGACCGTGGCGCGCGCCATGAGCCAGCTCTACACGACCGGCCTGGTGCGGCGGAAGGGACGCAACCTCTACCTCCTCGACCGCGCCAAGCTGGAACAGAAGCTGCACGCCATCCAGGTCGAGACCGCCAAGCGGGCCAACCACATCTAATAACAGCGGCAGCCGGTCCCGCGAATCGCCTTCCCAGCCGCCGGAACCGACCGGGTTGTGACATCGGTCACTTCCGCGCCCGCCCGAACCTGCCATATCTGCAAGCGTAAGCCGGTTCGCTGAAGCCGGCACGCCGGAGGTCACGGGCGATGATGGACGAACTGGTCAAGATCAGCCTGCTGGTGAGCGCCGTTATTCTGCTGGTCTACGCGGTGTTCAGCCAGGTCGCCGACTTCAGCGTGCTCGAGCTTTTCTAGGCTTCCCGCGTGAATCCCCTCTGCCAGGGATCGCCGGAGCGTCCATCAGACCCACACTGAGGAGCCAACACCTCTCTCGCCTCTCACGCAGCTTGGCTCCCGGACGTTCCAGCGACCGAGGCCCCGCTTCACGGCGGGGCCTCACTTTTTTTGCCGTCTTTCGGCGCCGGCGGCGACGATCACGGCCGTTTCCCGACAACGTGACGCGGCTGTGACCCTGGTCACTTCCGCCCGCACGCGCGGTTCCCACATGCCAGCTATGGTAAACGCGAGCCTCGAGGAGACGAAGATGTCGACACGGACCAAGGATCGCATCGAACGGGTCGCCGGCGGCGGAGTCGTGCTCGTCGCCGCCACGCTGTTCTCGGCGCCCTATCTCTTCCTGCTGATTGCCGCGCTCGTGCAGTAGCGCCGGCGCGCCCGGGTCGGCCGCGGCCGGCCCGCCGCAGCCGCGGCAACCATTCCCTCCCGGCTTCGCTGCCGCCTTGACGCCCCGTTGCGGACGCGCGAGAAGGCTTCGGCAACACTCATCCTTTCCGCCAGCCGGGCGCGTCCTCGCCTCGCTGCGCGGCGGCCCGGGCGCCGCCGGACGGCAGCCCGGACCTGTGCTGATCGAATCGGCGGCGAATGCTGGATTGGGTTCTCGTTTCCCACTTCCTGGTGGTGCTGGGCTTCCTGCTCTGCGCCGTCATCGTCGCGCAGATCCTGGTCGATCAGCGGCGCCACCCGCGTGCCGTCGCCTGGCTTCTGCTGATCGTGCTGCTGCCCTATGCCGGGGTGCCGCTCTATCTCCTGTTCGGCGGACGCAAGATCCAGGCCCTGGCCAGCAGCAAGCGCAGCCTCGACCTGGTCGGCGAGCAACCGGTGCCGGCCGCGGAGGCCTCGCCCATCGACCGGCTGCTGCGCTCGTTCGAGATTCCGGGCGCCACGCGCGGCAACCGGGTCGAGATCTTCGCGGACGGCGTGGCCTCGTACCACGGCCTGATGAAGCTGATCGACGAGGCCTCGGACAGCATCCAGGTTGTCACCTATCTGTTGCGTCACGACCCGATCGGCCGCCTGATCGTCGACCGCCTGACCGAGAAGGCGCGGGCTGGCGTCGTCGTCGAGCTCCTGCTCGACGGGATCGGTTCGTTGCTGGTCAACCGCAAGGTGCTCCGGCCGCTCGAACAGGCGGGCGGCAAGGTCGACATGTTCATCCCGCTGCTGCACTCGCCGCTGCGCGGCCGCGCCAACCTGCGCAACCATCGCAAGATGGTGATCGTTGACGGCGAGAAGGTCTGGTCGGGCGGCGCCAACTTCGGCCGCGAGTACCTTGCGCCCGAGGACTCGCGCGACCTCTGGAAGGACCTCACCTTCCTGCTGGAAGGGCCGGCGGTGCGCCAGTTTTCGGAGATCTTCCAGTCCGACTGGCACTTCGCGACCTCGTCGGAGACAGCCGCGCCGCCGCGCCTCGTGCCGCCGGTCGTCCCGCCCGAGGAGAGCGCCTGGGTCCAGGTCGTGCCCTCGGGGCCGGACATAAAGGGCGACGCCTTCCACAACGCCCTGCTCTCGGCCGCCTTCATGAGCCAGGAGCGGCTGTGGATCGTGACGCCTTACTTCGTGCCCGACGACGCGCTGCTCGAGGCCCTGTCGATCGCCGGCCGGCGCGGCATCGACCTGCGCGTGCTTGTCCCGCGCCATTCCAACCACCGGCTCGCCGACATCGCGCGGGGCCCCGCGCTGCGCGAGATCCAGGCGGCCGGGGCCAAGGTGTTCCTCTACGACGGCGGCATGCTGCACGCCAAGGCGACCGTCATGGACGATCACCTTGCGACGATCGGCACGGCCAACGTCGACTCGCGCAGCCTGTTCCTCAACTTCGAGTGCACGACCTTCTTCTACAGCCGGCCGGAGATCGAGCGCACCGCGGCGTGGTTCGAGGACCTGCTCGGCGGCTCCCGGCGCGGCATCGCCGAGGCCGGCCGGCTGAAGAGCCTGTGGGAGGGGCTGGTGCGCCTCATGTCGCCGCTGCTTTGAGGCCGTCGCCCGCGCGCCAGGTGGCACGGGCACGCACCGGCAGATGGTCGGAGGCCTGACGCGCCAGGGGGTTGCGCAGCACCTCGATCTCCTGCAGCGCCAGTTGCGCCGTCGCGTAGATCCGGTCGAAACGCAGCAGCGGCTGGCGCGCATGAAAGCTCTGCGGCGCCGCGCAGGCGGGAAAGCGCGCGCGCAGGGCGCGCATGACCGGGTTCCGGCGGCGCCATTCGTTGAAGTCGCCCATCAGCACGATCGCCCTGTCCGGCGTGGCGTCGGCCGCGCTTAGCAGCCGGGCCACCTGCTGCTGCCGCTCCCAGGGATCGAGCCCGAGGTGGGCGTTGATCACGCGCAGGGCCCGCCCGTCGACCTCCAGCTCGGCATCGACCGCCCCGCGCGGCACGCGGAAGGGGATCGTCAGGTCGAGCTGGCGCAGATCCCGCACCGGCGTCCGGGTCAGCAGCGCGTTGCCGAAGTGGGCGTTGGCGTGCTCCTTCACCGGTCCGGCGCTGACGTGATAGCCGGTCTCCCCCGCCAGATACTCGAACTGGTCGAAGTCGCGCTGGCCGCGCAGGTGCCAGCCGACCTCCTGCAGCCCGATGATGTCGGCGTCGAGCTTGCGAATGACCTCGACGATGCGCGACGGCGAGAACTGACGGTCGGTGCCGAGGCAGGAGTGAATGTTGTAGGTGGCGAGGCGGATGGACTGCACGGCGGCGGCGTAACGGGCGGCGATGACGGCTGCGGCTTGCGGCGGTCGCGCCCCCGCGGCGACGGCAGCGGCCGGCAAGGGCGTTGCCAGCATAGCCCGCCGCCGGCGCCTCGGCCAGC
>CAZDBC010000420.1:0-3574 GCA_964503295.1 uncultured Kiloniellaceae bacterium
AATGCCTGGCGTTCGTCGGCGCGTGCCTGGTCGAGGCGTTCGCGGCGCTGAGCCAGGGTCTCGGTGTCGCGGCGGGCCTGCTCCAGATGGCCCTTCTGGGCTTCCAGCGCCTCGGTGTCCGGGCGCGCCCCCGCCAAACCGCTTTCTCCCAGGCTCACCTCGGCATCAGTTCGTCGCCGCTGGGCCACCTCCAGATCGGTCCTGAGCGCGGCGCGGCGGTCGGTAAGCTTGTCCAGCTGCGCCGGCTCGTCGCCGCGTAGCCGGTCCATGCCCTCGGAGAAGGTCTCCAGGCGACCGTCCAGCTCGCGGCAGTGTTCCCGTGCCTGCAGCAGGGCCAGGGCGCGATCCAGGCGCTCGGCCCGGGCGGCCGTCCGGCGGGCGGTATCGATGCGCTGGCGGAGCTTGGGGAGCCGCTCCTCGTCCTGCCGCAGGGCGGTGTAGTCAGCCTCAACCTTGTGCAGCTCGCGTTCGGCGACCTGTAGCCGCCGGGCCTCGCCCTGTCCGGCGCGTGGTCCAACGCGAAAGGCCGGGTCGCTGCGCAGCGCGCCCAGGTTGTAGCCGCCGGCGAGCGCCGTGCGCAGCTCCTCCACCAGGGCCCGGTCGGGATTGTCGGCCTCCAGTAAATCCTCCATCGACAGCCAGTAGCAGTGCAGCTGTTCCCGTCCCGGCAGCTCCGGCGGCTCCGTGTTGACGCCGTCGCGGGTCCAGACAATCTGGCTGCCGGCACGCTGGACGCGCCAGCGGGCGCCGTCGGCATCAATCAGTGTGGCGCTCAGCGACAGGGCCTTGGGGTCGCCGGCCTGGGTGCCGCCGACCAGGTAGCGCAGGGCCCGGATCAGGCTGCTCTTACCCACGGCATTGGGGCCGGTGACCAGGTTGATGCCCGGGGCCAGGGCGTCCACGGCGAACCCGGGCTCGATGCCGGGCAGGGCCTGGATATCCAACCGCTGGAGCTTCACGCCGGGTCCTCCTGTTGGGCCAGGAGGCGCTCCAGCAGCTGCGTGCCGGCCCGGCGCAGCCAGTCGGCGGCGACCGCATCATCGAGATCGTGCGGGTTCAGAGGCTGCCAGCGGCTGTCTGCCGCGGTGGGCGCCATGCGGCGGCGAGCCTCCGCCAGCAGAGTCTGGCGATCCGGGTCGTCGGTGGCGCGGTCGAGCAGTAGGAGCCGCCGGGCCAGCAACGCGGGCGGATCGCTGCGCTCGGCCAGCTCGGCCAGGGGGATCTCGGGGCGGGTCCGTACCCCGACCCGCTCCAGGAAGTAGTGGCTGCCGCGGCCACCGGTGAACACGTGCTCACGGGTCGCCTCGCCGAAGTCGGCGGCGGCGTCGCCGCCGAAGCCGCTGCGCCCTACCAGGAGCAGCCGCAGGCCCACGGCGTCCGGCGCCCACGCCGCGGCGGCGAGCTCGCCGTCCAGCAGCCGCAGCTGCTCCAGCAGCCGGTCGTGGACCCCCTCCGGCGCGCCGATGCCGGTGACGTCCAGCTCCAGCGGGACCCAGCGCAGCGGCGCCAGCACCTGCTGCTCGACTCTGGTCAGCCGGCCGCGCTCGACGGTAAGCAGCCAGGGGCCATGGGCACCCGGCTCGCCGGGGTCCATGCCGGAGAGCGAGCCCAGATACCCGGCGGGCTCGTCGGCTGAGATCGGGTCCGGGGCGTGGATGTGACCGAGCAGCCAGCCGTCCAGCCCGGCGCCTCGCAGCGCCGCCGAGGTCACAGGTGCGTAGGGGCTGCCGGGCTGGTCCCGGTCGCAGTGGAGAAGGCCCAGGTTGAGGCCGGGTCGGCGCTGAAAGTCGGCGCCGGCCACCGGGCTGGTCGGCACCCGGCCCTGGGGGAAGGACCATCCCCATAGGGACAGCGGCTCGTCTTCGCTGCCGAGATCCACGGCCTCCCAGTGGCCGTCGGCACCCACCAGGTGAAAGTCGTCCAGCTGCCGGGCCAGGCGCGGTAGCACGCGGACGTCGTGGTTGCCGGCCACGCCCAGCACGCGGATGCCGGCCTCGGCGAGCCGGATGACGCCGCCGTGGAGCTCGCGGTAACCCTCGTAGAAATCGTTGTCGCGCTCGATGACGTCACCGGCCAAGACCACAGCGTCCACCTCGAGGCGGATGGCCGTGGTGACGGTACGCTCCCAGGCACCGGCCGGGCCCAGCTCGCGGGCGCGGTCGGATAGCGTCTCCGGCAGCCGGGAGGGCCGCCGGCCCAGGTGAATGTCCCCCACCGCTAGGAGTCTCAGGGCCATGTGCTCGGTGCGTCCTTCCAGCGTTGGTCGTCGTTGCCGTCGGTGCGAACACCGGCGCCCGTCTCTTGATGGTACCGGGTTTGGGCAGTTGTGTGCACCCGTAGATGTTCTGCGCCGTACGGCGAGGAGGGATGGCGTATCGATCTTCGTGGGTTCCGACAACTGGGTTCCGTAACGAGCCTTGTAGGGCGTTTCAGAATGGCGAATAGCGTGCCACGAATAGCGTGCCAGGCACGCTATTAGCTCCAACCGGTCGCCCCCCGTGCGGGGGCTTGACTTCCGAGGATAGAATTCGGCGGTCCCGTTGAAGCTGGAGCCGGCCCAAGCAGGCGACGGCCGCTCGCCTCACGCGGATCGTGGAAGACCACCGGGCGCGGCTGGCAAGACCGCCTGCATCGAGGCAGCGGTCCGGGCGGTTGCGCTCCACGCCGAGGGGGCGCCGGCGGAGCGCATGGCGTCGCCTGCATGTGCGCGGCACGCAGACAGACGCCGGATCTGGTCCGTGGCAACGGGCGATGGTCCAAGGAGCTCGGCACCGAGCACCGGATCAGCCGTTGGCGGCAGGTTGTGTACGGGTGCGACCGCGGGCGCTCACAGAGCGACGACCGTGACGAGCTGCTCGAGAGCGGCGAAGTCTGCGGGGTTTCGCGTGTACAGCGGCAGGCCGTTGGCCGCCGCGGTGGCGGCGATGAGGAGATCCGCGAGCCGTGCGCGACTGGTTCGGCCGGCGGCGCGCTCGGCTGCGAACACGCGACCGTACATGCGTGCGGTCTCGGCGTCAAAGGGAAGTGCATCCCATGTGGTGGCGGCCCAATGTAGGCGGTCCTGGCGCCGAGCCCGTTCATCCTCGTCGCCGGTTGCGTGGGGACCGGCGGCAAGCTCGGCAAGCGTTACGGCGGAGATGGCGGACTCGTCCGGAAGCAGGGCCGAGTCCACGATGTCGAGGTCGATCACCACGGAGGTGTCCAGCAGCCCGAGGGTCGGCTCAGCCATCGACGGACTGGTCGACCACGGCGTCGACGTCGGCACGGAATCGGCCGGCGTCGACTCGGGGCGCCCGCGCGGCGGCCTCGGCGATGACAGCCCGAGGTACGAAGCGGCGAGGTTGAATCGGCCGCAGCTCGGCAACCGGCGTCCCGTTGCGGGTCACGATGATGGTCTGCCCGGCCTGGACCTCACCAAGGACCGCGGCGGAGTGGTTGCGGAGCTCTCGTTGGGTGACCCTCCTCGTCATGGTTGCCATCGTAGCACAAGTAGCACATCGTAGCACGTTGAGGGTGGGAGCAGGCACAGGCGGGCGCAGGAGAGGCACCGACTCCTCGGTTACCCAGTTTCGGG
>CAZDBC010000421.1:0-3571 GCA_964503295.1 uncultured Kiloniellaceae bacterium
CGGTCGGCGCCGTGCCGTTCAAGCTGGCTGGCCAGGCGGCGGTCGAGCCTTCGGCGGCCTGGATCACCAAGGAGGTACTGGATGCCGTTCAGGGTGCCGGTGCTTCCGTGGAGCAGGCGGCGGCGGAATTCGGGCTGCTGTTCCTCGCCATCATGGGCGGTCTCACGTTCATGAAGTTCGGCGAAAAAATCGCCAACAAGGCGGTCGAGGTCAGGCTGATAATTACTCTTCAGCGAACCTACCTGGAGCGCCGCAATCGCGAGCATGCCACGAAGGACGCCTCGCAAATTCTGTACGGTTGCGAGTTGGCCAAGAAGGGTATCGAGGTGATCTACAAAGATGCCTGGAAGATTTCGGTGACGACGATATCGGTACTCATTTGGCAGGTCAGTCTGGGCGCCCAATGGATTCCGCTGATGCTCATGTCTGTCGTGCCCTCGCTTCTGCTGGTCTGGTTCTTCGGGCCGCCGATTCAGCGGATGAGCCTCGGCATCCTCGACCTGCAGGGCGAGCTGGCATCGAACACGGCCCGCACGGCCAACGGGACGTTCGCCTCTTGCCAGGAGAGTTGGTTTCGCAAGGCCCTGCGCATGGAGGTGCTGAAGTGGTTCGCGGACGATGCCCTGGACACCATGATGTGGGTCTTTCTCGGTATTCTGGTCGCGATCGCCTATGTCTTCGAGTTGGGGCTTCTGCCGGATGATATCGAACTCGGCGGCGCGGCAGCGTTTCTCATCAACGTCAAGCTGCTGGCAAAGCCTCTTGGTGATATCGGCAAGGTCTACACCAAGTGGCGCGAAGCCTATCCGGCCGCCGCCCGCGTGTTTTCTCCGCTGTCGTGACTGTGCTAGGAGAACACTGCACTCACAGAATCGGCTCGGGGACCGACGGCGACGACCATGACCGCACTTCCCTCGCTTCTGCTCGCGCTGCATGCCCTGGCCGCCGTGGTCTGGGTGGGCGGCATGTTCTTCGCCTATCTGGTGCTGCGGCCGGCCGCCGGCCCGCTCGAGCCGCCGGACCGGCAGGGCCTGTGGCGGCGCGCCTTCGGCGGCTTCTTTCCCTGGGTCTGGCTCAGCATCCTGGTTCTGCTGGTCAGCGGCTATGCGCTGATCTTCCATGTCCATGGCGGCTTCGGCGCGGCCGGACTGCACATCCACCTGATGCAGGGGACAGGGCTCTTGATGATGGCGCTCTACCTGCACCTCTTCTTCGCGCCCTGGCGCCGCTACCGCAGCGCCGTCGACCGCGGCGAACGCGAGGTGGCGGCGCGCAACCTCGAGCAGATCCGGCGCATCGTCGGGATCAACCTCGCGCTCGGTCTGCTGACCGTCGCGCTCGGCGCGAGCGGCCGCTACTGGTAGGCGCGCGGCCGGGTCGGGAGCCAGGGTTCTGGGCAGGCTGCGGATCACGCCGAACATCGCCCTCGACGAGGCCGAGCTCGAGGAGCAGTTCCTGCGCGCCGGCGGCCCCGGCGGCCAGAACGTCAACAAGGTGGAAACGGCGGTGCAGCTGCGCTTCGACGTCGCCGGCTCGCCGTCGCTTCCCGAGGCCGTGCGCCGGCGCCTCATGGCGCTGGCCGGCAGCCGCATGACCAGGGACGGGGTTCTGGTGCTGACGGCGCGGCGCTTCCGCAGCCAGGAGCGCAACCGGGCCGAGGCGCGCGAGCGCCTGGCCGAGCTGATTCGCCGGGCCGCCGTCGCGCCGGTCGCGCGGCGCCCGACGCGGCCCGGACCGGCCGAGCGGCGGCGCCGCCTGGAAGACAAGCGCCGCCGCGCCGAGATCAAGTCGCGTCGGGCCAAGCTTGAGCCGGACTGACCTTCAGCGCCGCGCGGTAGGCTCCTCGTCCTTTGCCAGCCACTGCTCGAAGCGGCGCTGACGCAGCCGCTCGGTGCGGGCGTACCAGCGGGCGTCGCGGCGCAGGGCCCGGTCCAGCCGACGCGGCGCGTTGGGCATGTGGGCGCGCATGGGCACCCCGGTCTCGGCGTGCAGGCCGACGCGCGTCAGCGCCGATCGCCGTACCGGGCCGTAGGAGATGCGCTCGGCCAGGTCGGCCAGTCGCTGGGGCTGCAGCGCGAAGCTGACGAAGCGCTCGGCCAGTGCCCGCTTGTCGCTGCCCGCGGCGATCGCCCAGACATCGTAGTCGAGGATCTGGCCGTCCCAGATGACGGAGATCGGCGCCCCCTCCTCGACCCGGGCGTGGAAGAAACGCCCGTTGTAGCCGGAGGCCAAGGCGACCCGGCCGCTCGCCAGCAGGTCCGGCGGTTCCTCGGCGCCGCGCCACCAGACGATGTGGTCGCGGATCGCATCGAGCCGGCGAAAGGCCAGGCGCATGCCGCGGTCCGTGCTGAGCAGGTCGTAGACCTGGACGCCCTCGGCGATCAGCGCCCATTCGAGCAGCGAGGCCGGGTCGCGGCGCAGGGCGCGCTTGCCCGGAAAGCGCTCGAGGTCGAAGAAATCGGCGATCCCATCCGGCTTCACCCCCGGAAAGGCGCGGTCGTCGTAGGCGACCACCTCCGAGTAGACCAGTTGGGCGACCGCGCAGCCGGAGAAGGCGCCCTCGAGGAAATCCCGGCGCGCCGACGTGCCGTCGGGCGCCGGCCCGGCCAGCGCCGGCCCGTCGAGCGGCATGAGCAGCCCTTCGGCGCAGGCGGCGCGGGCGTCCTCCTCGAGCATGTCGATGACGTCCCAGGTCGCCCGGCCCGCGGCGGCCTGGGCGCGCAACTCGGCGAGGCCGCCGTCGTAGCGCGCAACCTCGATCGCGATGCCGGTCTCTGCCTCGAACGGCGCGAAAAGGGCGGCTCGCTGAGCCGCCTCGTAGGCGCCGCCCCAGGAGACGACGGTCAGGCTGCGCGCGGGCTCCTCGGGCAACGCCGCCCCGGCCGCGAGGGCGACAGCCCCCGCGAGCGCCAGCGCCAGCGGCATACCGTGCGCTGGCTGTCGGGATCGTCTAGAGAGCCGCATGTTCTTCCCGCCTCAGGTCGTGAACGGTTTCGAGATAGGCCTTGATGACGGCCGCTTCGCTCGCCACCCCCAGCAGCCGGCCGCTGTCCTTCGCCACGACCGGCGCGGCATCGCCGACGAAGTCCTCGAGGGCGCGCATCGCCGCCCACAGGCTGGTCGTCTCGTCGAAGCGCACCGGCGAAGGCTTGGCCAGCGCGCCGGCGGGCTCGCCCTCGCGGCCGCGCGCGTCCTGCATGCGCAGCATGCCGAGGTAGCGACCGTCGGAATCCGTCACCACCGCTTCGGCCCGGCCGGCCGCCGACAGGCGCCGCAGCACCTCGGCGGCGGGCTCCGCGCCGTCGGCGCGCGGAAAGTCGAGGTTCATCCAGTCGGTGACCGGCACGCTCGACAGAAGCGCACGGTCGCGGCCCTGGGTGAGGTCGACGCCGCGCCGCGCCAGTTGGCTGTCGAACAGCGAGCGCCCGAAGATCCGATAGGCGACCAGGTTCGCGATCACCACCGCGACCATGGCGGCGACGGTCAGGTCGTAGCTGCGCGTCAGCTCGAACACGATCAGGATGGTGCTGAGCGGTGCGCCGATCACCGGGCTGGTCACAGCCATCATGCC
>CAZDBC010000422.1:0-3557 GCA_964503295.1 uncultured Kiloniellaceae bacterium
GCCGCCGACGCCCCAGCCGAGCACGGACAGGCCGTTGACCATCGTGGTGTGGCTGTCGGTGCCGACCAGGGTGTCGGGATAAGCCAGCGTCTTGCCGTTCTCCTCGCTCGACCAGATCACCTGGGCCAGGTATTCCAGATTGACCTGATGGCAGATGCCGGTGCCCGGCGGCACGACCCGGAAGTTGTCGAACGCGGTCTGGCCCCAGCGCAGGAAAGCGTAGCGTTCGCCATTGCGCTCGAACTCCCTCTCGACGTTGGTTTCGAACGCCTGCGGCGTGCCGAAGGCGTCGACCATCACCGAGTGGTCGATGACCAGGTCGACCGGCGACAGCGGGTTGATCTTGCGCGGATCGCCGCCGAGCTTGCTCATCGCCTCGCGCATCGCGGCCAGGTCCACGACCGCGGGCACGCCGGTGAAATCCTGCATCAGGACGCGGGCGGGCCGATAGGCGATCTCGCGGTCGGATCTTCGCTCGTCGAGCCACGCCTTGACCGCCTCGATGTCGGCGACGGTCACGCTGCTGCCGTCCTCGTGGCGCAGCAGGTTTTCCAGCAGCACCTTGAGCGAAAAGGGCAGCCGCGACATGTCGCCGAGCGCCTCGCTCGCCGCGGCAAGGGAGAAATAGTCGTAGGTCGCGCCCTTGACCTTGAGGGTGCGGCGGGTGTTCAGCGTGTCGTGTCCGGATTTCACGGTCGCTCTCCGAGGCAGGATTGTGCGGTGCCGGCGGGCAGGCGCCCGGCGCCGCCGTCTTTAGCGAATCGCCCGCCGGCCGGCAACAGCAGGCGGCGCGGCCAAGCGGCTTGCCAAGGCTTTGAACATAACGTAAATCAAACCCAAATCGATCCGCCGAGAGAACAATCGGCGGCATAATAATTTGGGTGACAGGGAGGCCGGCGGCGCCCCGAGCGGGTGCGGTGCCGGGACGGCGGCGAATCGGGCGGCCCAACGCCCGGCGGTTCCAAGCGGTCCAGCCTCCCCGAACAGAAGGTGGCGAACGTTTGGCCGAGCAAGCGAAAACGGCGGCAGTGCGCCCCGAAGCGGGGCTGGACACCTTTCCCAGGCTGCTCGCCCACCACGCCCGGGTGCGCCCGCAGCATCCGGCGATCCGCGAAAAGGATTACGGCATCTGGCTGACCTACAGCTGGGCCGAGGCGGCGCGCGAGATCCGCGCGCTGGCCTGCGGGCTGGCCGCCCTCGGGCTCCGGCGCGGCGAGAAGGTCGCCATCGTCGGCGACAATCGGCCGCGGCTCTACTGGACCATGACCGCGGCCCAGGCGATCGGGGCCATCCCGGTTCCCATGTACCAGGATTCGGTGGCCGCCGAGATGGCCTTCGTGCTCGACCACGCCGAGGTCCGCTTCGCCGTGGTCGAGGACCAGGAACAGGTCGACAAGCTGCACGAGATCAAGGAGCGCTGCCCCCGCCTCGAGAGCGTGATCTACGACGACCCGCGCGGCCTGCGCCACTACCGGCAGGAGTACCTGCACAGCTTCGACGCGGTGCAGGAAAAGGGCCGGGCCTACGACGCGGCGCACCCGGGCTTCTACGACGAGGCGGTGGCAGGGGCAAAGGCGGACGACATCGCGATCATCCTCTACACCTCGGGAACGACCGGCGAGCCCAAGGGGGTCGTGCTCAGCTTCGACAACATGATCCGCACGGCGCGCAACGGCATGGAGCTCGAGGGCCTGACCGCCGACGAGGAGGTGCTCGCCTATCTGCCGATGGCCTGGGTCGGCGACAATCTCTTTTCCTTCGCGCAGAGCTACGTCGCCGGCTTCTGCGTGAGCTGCCCGGAATCGAGCGCGACCGTCATGGACGACCTGCGCGAGCTCGGGCCGACCTACTTCTTCGCGCCGCCGCGCATCTTCGAGAACATCCTGACCACGGTGATGATTCGGATGGAAGACGCCGGCGGGCTTAAGCGCCGCGCGTTCCACTACTTCATGGGCGTGGCCCGGCGCTGCGGGCGCGCCCTGCTGGCCGGCGAGCAGGTCCCCCTCGGCGACCGCCTGCTCTACGCGCTGGGCAACCTGCTGGTCTACGGACCGCTCAAGAACACGCTCGGCTTCTCGCGCATCCGTCTGGCCTATACGGCGGGCGAGGCGATCGGCCCGGACATCTTCGACTTCTTCCGCTCGCTCGGGATCAACCTCAAGCAGCTCTACGGCAGCACGGAGGCCAGCGTCTTCATCACCATTCAGCCGGACGGCGAGGTCAAGGCCGACACGGTCGGCGTGCCGGCCCCCGACGTCGAGCTCAAGATCGCCGACAACGGCGAGGTCATGTTCCGCAGCCCCGGCGTCTTCCTCTGCTACTACAAGAACGACGAGGCGACCGCGAAGGCCAAGACGCCCGACGGCTGGGTGCACACGGGCGACGCCGGTGTCGTCGGCGAAGACGGCCAGCTCAAGATCATCGACCGTGCCAAGGACGTCGGCCGGCTCGACAACGGCGCGCTCTTTGCGCCCAAGTACATCGAGAACAAGCTGAAGTTCTTCCCCAACATCAAGGAGGCGGTGGCTTATGGCGACGGTCGGCCGTTCTGCGCCGCCTTCGTCAACATCGACCTGGCCGCGGTCGGCAGCTGGGCCGAACGCAACAACGTCGCCTACGGCGGCTACCAGGAGCTGGCGGCCAATCCGCGCGTCATCGCGATGATCAAGGAGCACGTCGAACAGGTGAACCGCGACCTCAGCCAGGACGAGAAGCTGGCCGGCTCGCAGATCCATCGCTTTCTCGTCCTGCACAAGGAGCTCGACGCCGACGACGGCGAGTTGACCCGCACCCGCAAGGTCCGGCGCGGCTTCGTCGCCGAGCGCTACGAAAGCCTGATCGAGGCTCTCTACTCGGGCGCCGAGGAGGCCCACGTCGAGACCGAGGTGACCTTCGAAGACGGCCGCAAGGGCGTCATCAAGGGAGACCTGCGCATCGTCGAGGCCGAGACCTACGGCGCGGCGGCGGCCGAGCCCTTGAAAAAGGCGAGCTAGAGCGGACCCGCGCATGCAGCAGCCCCTCGGACTCCGGTTTCGAAAGGTCTGGCCGTGACCGCCCCCGCCGCGCGCCGGATCGGCGACACGCTGTTGGAGCTCGACGGCATCTCGCTGTCGTTCGGCGGGGTCAAGGCGCTGAGCGAGGTGTCCTTCGATATCAAGGAACACGAGATCCGCGCCATCATCGGGCCCAACGGCGCGGGCAAGTCGTCGATGCTCAACGTGATCAACGGCTTCTACCACCCGCAGCAGGGCACCATCACCTACCGCGGCCGGGTGCGCCGGCAGATGAGGCCGCACGAGGCGGCCAA
This sequence comes from uncultured Kiloniellaceae bacterium, assembly GCA_964503295.1. Lineage (GTDB taxonomy): Bacteria > Pseudomonadota > Alphaproteobacteria > Kiloniellales > Kiloniellaceae > CAZDBC01. The sequence goes on from CAZDBC010000422.1 coordinate 3,308, forward strand.
GACCGGCATCGCGCGTACCTTCCAGAACATCGCCCTGTTCAAGGGCATGAGCACGCTCGACAACATCATGACCGGTCGCCTCTTGAAGATGCGGCGCAACCTGCTGTGGCAGGCGCTCTATGTCGGCCCGGCCCAGCGCGAGGAGATCGAGCACCGCGAGGTGGTCGAGCACATCATCGACTTCCTGGAGATCCAGTCGATCCGCAAGACGCCGGTCGGGCGCCTGCCCTACGGCCTGCAGAAGCGCGTC
>CAZDBC010000423.1:0-1568 GCA_964503295.1 uncultured Kiloniellaceae bacterium
CCTTGGCCAGCTGAGCCAGGCGGCGCTCGACAGCATGGCCGGTGGGCAAGCTTTCATCGGCCGGCAGCAGCAAGCGCAGCGACTCTTCTTCCCTGACCAGACGGGCCCGCGCGAGCAGCGCAGCCGTAGCCCCGGACACGCGGTAGGCCAGGCGCAAGGCCAAACCCAGGATCCGGGCCTGCTCGCGCTCGTCGTTCGAGAGCAGGTTGAGCGGCGCCTCGTCGGGCGGCTCGCCGCCGCCGTAGCGGACGTAGAGGCTGTAGGCGACGAAACAGCGCCCAGGATGGTCTATGGCGACGAAAGGATAGCTGAGCACCCGGCGCAGGGCCTGGATCGCCCGGTAGTCCGGATGATCGCGCCAGGCGCAGTCCGAGAGGTGGCAGGCGGCAAGGCGCAAACGGCGCTGCTTGTCGTCTTCTCCGGGAAACAACGGGTCGGTCCAGTCCTTCAACTGGGGGCCGAGATCGCCGAAACGGCAGTTCTCCGCACCTAGCTCGGCTGCCATCTCGATGAAGGCGTCCTTGGCGCGCTCGCTGTTCGACAGGCCTTCGAACAGCACGCCCTCGCGCAGCCCGCTGGCCGAGAAACAGGCGTCGCGACAACCCACCCGCCGGGCCAGACGTCCAAGCACCATGGCGCCCCACGGCAGGCTTTCCAGGCGACGACCGGATACGCTGCGAATCGCAGCCAAAGAGCGTTTCCCCAGTCCGGCGATCAGATTGGTCAGACCGATCAGCTCATCGCGCGCAATGACATAGCCGTGGATCACGTGCAGGGGATAGTTTTCCTGCTCGATATGCAGTCGGGCGAGCGAGCGCCACGTTCCGCCAACCGGATAGAGGGTCGCACCCGTGACGTCGGCCAACCAGGGGACGCGGTCGAGCTCACGGTCGATTTCCTTGCGGGCCTTCGAGCGGTCGCCGCCGCACAGGTCCATCAGACGCAGGGGCCCAAGGGCCAGCGTGGCCGAGCGGCCCACCGTGCCACCGCGGATCTCGACCAGCTCCAGGCTGCCGCCGCCAAGATCGCCCATTACGCCATCCGCGCCGGGAAAGCTCGAGATCACGCCAAGCGCGGACAGGCGAGCCTCTTCCTCGCCGCTCAGGACAGTCACGCCGTAACCGCAGAGCCGCTCGAGATCGGCGACGAACGCGGGACCGTTCGCCGCTTCACGAACTGCGGCGGTTGCGAACATCCTGATCGTCGCGACCCCCATCGCTTTGGCCAGCCGAACAAAGCGCACCAGGTTGGGCAGCGCCGCCGCGACGCTTTTGTCGCTCAGCCGCCCACTCGTGATCAGGCCTCGGCCGAGACCGCAGAACACCTTTTCATTGAAGACCGGAAGCGCCCCCCGTCGCAAACCGTCGAAAACCACCAGGCGGATGGAGTTGGAGCCGATGTCGATGACGGCGAACCGGTCCGATCGTGCGGATCGGCCCGTCGCGACCGAGAACGACGGCTCGCCGCCGCCGACATCGGTCTCGGCGGGGCCTCCCGCACTCGCCGGCAGCGTGCTGTGGCTGGTGGCTGTCTCGCTGGCCATCGACAGACTGGTGAGCGATCGGGCG
>CAZDBC010000423.1:1578-3548 GCA_964503295.1 uncultured Kiloniellaceae bacterium
CAACTGAACTTCTTCAGTTCCAGACGGGGCGCCGTCTTCGCCTTCTTAAGCGCCGAGCCGCGTCCCGACAAGCTCGGATTGGTCATGAAGTAGGTATGCGCACAAAAGGCGTCCGGTCCGGCCTTGACCCGACGGTAGGCTCCGTCCGCCTGCAGCAACCAGGACTGCGCCTCGTCGTTGAGATTGGCGATCATGATCTGGTTCAGGATCTGCTCGTGAACGGTGGCATTGTCGATCGGCACCAGGGTTTCGATGCGGCGGTCGAGGTTGCGCGGCATCCAGTCGGCCGAGGAGATGAAGAGCCTGGCCTCGCGCGACGGCAGGCCGTGACCGGCGCCGAAGCCGACAATGCGGCTGTGCTCCAGAAAGCGTCCGACAATGCTCTTGACCCGGATGTTCTCCGACAGGCCCGGCACGCCGGGGCGCAAACAGCATATCCCCCTGACCACCAGATCGATCTGAACGCCGGCACACGAAGCCTCGTAGAGCCGGTCGATGATCTCCGCGTCTACAAGCGAGTTGAGCTTGGCCCAGATCGCCGCCGGCCGGCCCGCCTCGGCATGTGCGATCTCTTCCGCGATCAGCTGCAGCAGGCGCGGGCGCAGCGTAATCGGCGCGATCGCCAGCTTCTCCATGGGTTTCGGCTTGGCGTAGCCGGTCATGTGGTTGAACAGTCGCGCCGCATCGCGGCACAGGGCCTCGTCGCAGGTGAAGTACGACAGGTCTGTGTAGATCCGTGCCGTAATGGGGTGGTAGTTGCCGGTGCCGAAGTGGGCGTAGTTGCGCAGGCTCTTGCCTTCCCGGCGCACCACGAGCGAGACCTTCGCATGAGTCTTGAGCTGAATGAATCCGTAGACCACCTGGACGCCGGCCCGTTCCAGATTGCGCGCCCAGCGGATGTTGCGCTCCTCGTCGAAGCGCGCCTTGAGCTCGACCAGCGCGGTGACGGACTTGCCCGCTTCCGCCGCCTCGGCGAGCGCGCGCACGATGGGCGAATCCTCGCTCGTGCGATAGAGCGTCTGCTTGATGGCGACCACTGCCGGATCGTCGCGCGCCTGGCGCAGGAACTGCACCACGACGTCGAACGACTCGTAAGGATGATGGACCAGGATGTCCTTGGCCCGGATCGCGGCGAAGCAATCGCCGCTGAAGTCGCGGATACGCTCGGGAAAGCGCGCGTTGTAGGGCGGGAACAGAAGCTCCGGACGCTCGTCCACGATCAGATGCGAGGTGTCGGAAAGGCCGAGCAGCCCGTCCAGCGGAAAAATGTCCTCGCCTTGGACGTTTATCTCTTCCTGCACGAACTCGAGAAGATGCTGCGGAAAATCGGCGTCGACGGTGAGCCGAATCACGCTGCCGCGCCGCCGGCGCCTGAGGGCGCTTTCGAACACCCGCACCAGATCCTCGGCTTCCTCCTCGATCTCGATGTCGCTGTCGCGCAAGATGCGGAAAAAGCCGCTGGCCTTCGTCTCGAAACCGGGGAAGAACTCGTCGATGTAGAGCTTCACCACCTGCTCGAGCAGCACGAACCGGGTCGGCTGGCTAGGCAGGCGGATGAAGCGGTCGATCTGCGCGGGCAACACGATCAGGCCGCTGAGCGCCTGATTCTCCGTCGGATTGTAGAGATCAAGCACCAAGGCCGAGCCGCGGTTCGGGATGAAGGGAAAGGGATGCGCGGGATCGATCGCAATCGGCGTGAGGATCGGCAGGATCTGGTTGTCGACGAAATCGCGCAGCCAGACTTCGTCCTTCCCGCGCAGCGACCCCGGCTCGACAACGCTGATGCCGGCCCGGTCCAGCTCCTTCCGCAGGGTAAGCCAAACCGATTGCTGGGAGGCCATTAGGCGGCCGGCGCGATCGTTCACCGCCGCGAGCTGTTCGCGGGGCGTCAGGCCGTCCGGCGTGCGCGACTTGACTCCGGCCTGCACCTGGCCTTTGAGCCCTGCGACACGCACCAGATAGAACTCATC
>CAZDBC010000424.1:0-3540 GCA_964503295.1 uncultured Kiloniellaceae bacterium
GGCGATCCGAAAGGCGTCCTTTATCACCATCGGGGCGCCTATCTGAACGCCATGGGCAACATGATCACGGTCGGCCTGACGCCTGCTTCGGTCTATCTCTGGACCCTGCCGATGTTCCACTGTGACGGCTGGACCTTCACCTGGGCCGTGACCGCCGCCGGGGGCACCCAGGTCTGTCTGCGCAAGGTCGACCCGGCGGCGATCTTCGAGCTGATCGCGGCGGAGAAGGTGACCCACATGTGCGGCGCCCCGATCGTGCTCAACCTGCTCGCCAACGCCCCGGCCGAGGCCAAGCGACGTTTCGGCCATCGGGTGCTGGTCGCCACCGGCGGGGCGGCGCCGCCCTCGGCGATCATCGAGGCCATGGAGCGCGACGGCTTCGAAGTTCTCCATCTCTACGGACTGACCGAGACCTACGGCCCGGCGACGGTCTGCGCCTGGCAGGAGGCGTGGGGCGAGCTCGACCTGGAGGCGCGCTCTGCGCATATGGCCCGACAGGGGGTTCACTATCTGACCCAGCAGGACATGATGGTGGCCGATCCCGAGAGCATGGCGCCGCTGCCCTGGGACGGCGCGTCGATGGGCGAGCTTCTGCTGCGCGGCAACACGGTGATGAAGGGCTATCTGAAGAACCCTTCGGCCACCGCGGGGGCGCTGCGCGGCGGCTGGTTCCACAGCGGCGACCTCGCCGTGCGGCATCCGGATGGCTACGTGGAAGTCAAGGACCGTGCCAAGGACATCATCATTTCCGGCGGCGAGAACATCTCAAGCCTGGAGGTGGAGGAGGCGCTCTATCGCCATCCCGACGTGCTCGAGGCCGCCGTTGTCGCCCGGCCGGACCCGAAGTGGGGCGAGAGTCCTTGCGCCTTCGTGAGCCTGCGGCCCGGCAGCGCGGCTACGGCCGACGACATCATCGCTTTCTGCCGCGCGCGGATCGCCCACTTCAAGGTGCCGAGGACGGTGGTCTTCGGCGCGCTGCCCAAGACCTCGACCGGCAAGATCCAGAAGTTCGTCCTGCGCGATCAGGCCAAGGCGCTGTAGCCGGCATTGGACGTGGACTGGGCGGGCAACATCTGGCGAGATCTCTTCGCAGAAGGCGGTTTCACGCGCGAGCAGTGGGTGCTGTTCCACCTCTGGCTCGCGCTCTTCGTATGCACCTCGACCGTCCTCGTCCTGTCGACGAGCCGCCGCGCCAGATTCATCGCGCTGCTGCTTAACTACGGCAGCAGTGTTGCCATCCTGACCAGCGGCTGGCTCACTCTTGCCGCCATCGAGCAGGTCTGGCGCGGCGCGGCGGTGGTGGCGCTTGCGGCTGCCGGGTTGAGCGTTCTGGCGGTGCGCCGGGGCTGGCTGTAGTCGGGAGGGGCATGCATGGAGGGCTACGGACTGAACGGCAAAGCTGCGCTGGTGACCGGGGCCTCGAGCGGCCTCGGCTGGCATTTCGCCGAACTGCTGGCGCGCGCCGGCGCCAAGGTCGCGGTGGCCGCGCGCCGGACCGAACCGCTGCAGGAACTCGCCCGGCGCATCGAGGCCTTCGACGGGCGGGCCATTCCGCTCACCCTGGACGTCACCGAACCCGCGTCGGTGCGGGCCTGCGTCGAGGCCGCGGAGACGGAACTCGGGCCGATCGCCCTGCTGGTCAACAACGCCGGCCTCGCCGTCACGAAGCCGGCGCTGGAGCAGGAGGAGGCCGACTGGGACCGGGTGCTGGACACCAACCTCAAAGGCGCCTGGCTGATGGCCCAGGAGGTCGCCAGGCACATGCTGCGCCTCGGCCACGGCGGCAGCATCGTCAACATCGCCTCGATCCTGGGCCTTGCCGGGACGGGTCAGGTGCCCGGCTACTGCGCGTCCAAGGCCGGGCTGATCAATCTGACCCGCGCGCTCGCAGTTGAACTGGCGCGCCACGGCATCCGGGTCAATGCGCTCTGCCCCGGCTACATCGAAACCGACATCAATCGCGAGTTCCTGGCCGGGGAAGGCGGGCAGCGCATTCTGCGCCGGGTTCCCCAGGGACGATTCGGCCGGCCGGAGGATCTCGACGGTGCCTTACTGCTGCTCGCCTCCGACCTCGGCCGCTACATGACCGGAAGCGTGCTCGTCGTCGACGGCGGTCAGTCGGCCGCGGTCTAGAGACCGGCTCCTAGTCTGCCGTCATCGGTACGTGACCCGGCTGTCTGGCGACCCGCGCCAGCCAGGCGCGCACCGCCGGATAGGGTGCGAGGTCGATCTCCGCCTGCTCGGCCACGTGGCTGTAAGCGTAAAGGGCGATGTCGGCGATGCCGTAGCGCCCGCCGACGAAGAAGTCGTTCGCTGTTAAATGACGCTCCATCACGCCCAGGGCCTTGCGCCCGCCCTCCTGCTTCTCGGTCAGGGCTGCGCGACGCGGGTGGTCGGCCGGGTAGTGGCGCAGCAGGGAGCGGGCCACGGCGACGTAGGGCTCGTGGCTGTACTGCTCGAAGAACATCCACTGCAGCGACTGCGCCCGCGCCAGGCGATCGTCGGGCAGGAACCGCGTCCCCTCGGCCAGATAGAACAGGATGGCATTGGATTCGGCCAGAATCTGCCCGTCGTCCAGCTCCAGGGTCGGGACCCGGCCGTTCGGATTCTTGGCCAGGAAGTCGGCACGGCGCTGGGGCGGGTCGTCGGCGAAGATGTCGAGCTCGATGCGCTCGCAGGCGAGGCCGAGCTGGGCCATCAGCAGCCGCACCTTGTAGCCGTTTCCGGAGTCGAGATAGTCGTAGAGCTTCACGGGAATCGCCTCGCTGGCCGGTCTGAAAAAGGTCGGCGCCACTGTTGCCCGTCGCGGTCGATCCGCAAGCGAGATCTGCTCATCGCGGCATGAGCGGGATTGGGGGCGCACGCAAACGATCGCTGCGGGACATCTAGGCCGACTGGGCCGCCGGCGGCCAAGGCGTTGCGATCGACCTCGCATCCGACCGGTCCTGGGTCCACAACAGCCCTCCGCGACCGCGCCCGGAGCGAAATGACACGCGGTAGACGGAAAGGTCGTGCAGGATCCGTTCGGCGATCCGTTCGAGGTCGCCGTTTCTCTTCGACCCCAGGTCGAGTTCGACCGCGCTCTGCGCCTCGCCCACAGCTCGAATCCGCACGGCGAGCGGTGCCGCCGCCTGGGTGTCCAGGAGCCGCAACAGAGAGGGCAGGAGCGACGAACCGTCGCGGCATTCGATCAGAAGTCCGCAGGATCGTCCCGCGCGCCAGTCAAGCATCCAGTCGAGCAGCGCCTCGTCCGCCTCGCGCCGGGCACGGCGGCGCTCGATCGCGGCGAGCCAGTTTCCGAACAGGCGCTCGGCCGCCCCCCGCCAGCGGTTGCGGGGCGTCCGCGAGAGGTCGTCGCCGGGCAGATAGTTCTCCGGTAGGCGCACCGGCAGGCCGCGCGCGCGGTCCCGCAGGTATTCGTTCTTCAGGGTCGGCGCCTCGTATTCCAGGTGATCGAACATGTAGGCGGCAGCGTGCCGGCGGTCCTCGATCAGACTGAGGCCCGCCTGCGGCGAATCGATAACAATGGTCAGATCCGTC
>CAZDBC010000425.1:0-3531 GCA_964503295.1 uncultured Kiloniellaceae bacterium
GCCGGGTCGGCCTGGCCAACAAGGCCGACCTCTGGCTCGCGCCGAAGCCCGGCACCGACGGCGCGCTGGCGCTCGGCCTGGCCCACGTCCTGATCGCCGAAGGGCTCTACGACGCGGACTTCGTCAAGGCCGCGAGCAACGGCCCCTACCTGGTGCGCGAGGACGACGGCCGCTTCCTGCGCGGCCGCGACCTGGAAGACGCCGCGCGGCCCGACAGCTTCGTCGCCATGACGGCCGCGGGCGCGACCGTCTGCGTCGGGCCCGACGAGCCGCCGCGCGCCGACAGCGCGGACTTCGCCCTGGACGGGCGCTTCGAGGTCGCGACACCGGCGGGCCGCGTCGCCTGCCGTCCGGCCTTCGCGCTCTATACCGAACTGTGCCGCGATTATCCGCCCGAGCGGGCAGGCGCGCTGTGCGGCCTGCGGCCCGAGGAGATCGTGACCGCGGCGCGGCTGATCGCCGCGCGCCGGCCGCTCTGCTACTATCACTGGACGGGGGTCGGGCAGCACGCCAACGCGACCCAGACCGACCGGGCGATCGCCCTCATCTCGGTGCTGACCGGCAGCCGCGGCCGGGCGGGCGGCAACCGGGTACAGCCGGCGGTGCCGAGCAACCCGGTCGCCGGCCGCGACCTGGTGACGCCCGAGCAGCGCGCGCGCACGCTGGGCTACGCCGAGCGGCCGCTGGGGCCGGCCGCCGGAGGCTGGGTGACCGCCGCCGACTTCTACCGCGCGGTCGAGCGCGGCGAGCCCTACGCCGTGCAGGGCCTGGTCGCCTTCGGCTCCAACCTGCTGCGCAGCCAGCCCGACAGCGCACGCATGGCGCGCGCCCTGCGCAGCCTGCCGTTCCATGTCCAGGCCGACCTCTTCATGACCGAGACGGCGGCGCTCGCCGACATCGTGCTGCCGGTGACCTCGCCCTGGGAGCACGAGGCGCTGCGCCTGGGCTTTGGCGGGCCGATGGACGGCAGCGAGCTGGTCCAGCTGCGCCAGCCGGCGGTTACGCCGCCCGGCGAGGCGCGCTCCGACAGCGCCATCGTGTTCGCGCTGGCGCAACGCCTGGGCCTCGGCAACCTGTTCTTCGGCGGCGACCTGGAACGGGCCTGGCGCCACCAGCTCGCCCCGAGCGGCCTGACCCTGGAGGCGCTGCGCGCCGCGCCCGGCGGCCTGCTCGTGCCGGTCGCGCCGGCCGACCCCGCGGTCGCGCCGACGCCGAGCGGGCGCATGGAGATCTACTCGGAGACCTTCCTGGCCCACGGCTGCGACCCTTTGCCGCGCTACCAGCCGCCCGCCGTCGAGGCCGCGGGCCGGGCCGACGGCGGCTACCCGCTGCGCCTGACCTGCGCCAAGCAGGCGGTGTTCTGCCACAGCCAGCACCGCCAGATCGCGAGCCTGCGCGCGCGCATGCCCGAACCGCGCGCCGAGCTCCACCCGAGCACCGCCGCCGCCCTGGACATCGCCGAGGGCGACTGGGTCGAAATCGAGACGCCGGCCGGCCGCATGGCGGCGCGCGCCGCGCTCAACGAGCGGCTGGCCGCCGACCTGGTGGTCGGCCAGTACGGCTGGGGCGAGAGCGACCTGACCGACGGCGCGCCGGGGCCGGTCAACTATAATGCGCTGCCGGGCGACGCGCCGGCCGACCCGGTCTCGGGCGCGCCGCCCCTGCGCAGCCTGGCCTGCCGCCTGCGCCGGCTGTCACGACCGCAGAGGCGCGAACCGGCTTAGGGGAATCATATTTTTCGATATCAGGCTGCAGCTTTTGCTATTTTACAATAGTCTCGCCGGGAGCAACGATGCGTTCCGAAAAAGCGCCCTGCATCGCGGGGCATAAGCGGGGTTCTGCTTGGAACGGCCCTCAGGAGCGGTCGCCAAGCGCCATCAGGGAGTGCAGAAAATGACCATCAGCAAACCGACCACGGCAGCGCTCGCTGTCGCCGCCTTGGGCCTTGCCGGCACCGCCGTCGCGGCCGAGAAGTGGTACCCCTACAAGGTCGAGGTGTGGGATCCACCCTTCGACATGAGCAGCCCGCGCACGACGGTCGACTACGTGCCGCTCGAGAAGGCCTCCCAGCCCTGGGAGATCTGCGTCTCCTTCCCGCACATGAAGGACGCCTACTGGCTGGCCGTGAACTACGGCGTGGCCGACGAGGCCGAGCGCCTGGGCGTCAAGATGCAGCTCGTCGAGGCCGGCGGCTACACCGAGCTCAACGCCCAGATCTCGCAGATCGAGGACTGCGTCGAGGCCGGCGCCGACGCCGTGGTGATCGGCGCGATCTCGTTCGACGGCCTGAACAACCTGGTCTCGGAGATCCGCAGCCAGGGGATCCCGGTGATCGACGTAATCAACGGCATCTCCTCGCCCGAGCTTTCGGCCAAGTCGCTGGTCTCCTTCGGCGAGATGGGGGCCAAGGCGGGCGAGTTCCTGGCCGAACAGCACCCGGCCGGCAGCGAGCCGGTCAAGGTCGGCTGGTTCCCGGGTCCGGCCGGTGCCGGCTGGGTCGAGGCCGGCAACACGGGCTTCCTCGGCGCCATCGAAGGCAGCGCCATCGAGGTGGTCGAGACCAAGTACGGCGACACCGGCAAGGAGGCGCAGTCCAAGCTGGTCGAAGATACGCTGGAGGCACACCCGGACCTCGACTACGTCGTCGGCACGGCGGTGACCGCCGAGGCGGCGGTGCCGATCCTGCGCGCGCGCGGTCTGACCGACCAGATCAAGGTCGTGTCCTACTACTTCACGCCGGGCGTCTACCGCGGCATCCGGCGCGGCCAGATCCTGGCGGCCCCGACCGACTCGACGGTGATCCAGGGCCGCATCGCGATCGACCAGGCGGTGCGCATCCTGGAGGACAAGGACTACATCAAGCACGCCGGCCCGGCGCTCTACGTGATCGACGAAAGCAACGTCGACAGCTTCGACCAGGCGGCGGCCCTGGCGCCGGACGGCTTCTCGCCGGTCTTCCGCGTCCAATAACCGCCGCGGCATCAAGGAGCCGGGCCCCGGGACGGCCGCTCCCGGCAACGGCGGCGGGGCACCGCAAAGCGGTGCCCCGCCGCTGCTGCAACTGACCGACATCACCAAGCGCTTTCCGGGCGTGCTGGCGCTCGACCGCGTCTCGTTCGACCTGCGGCCCGGAGAGGTGCACGTGCTGTTCGGCGAGAACGGCGCCGGCAAATCGACGCTGATCTCGCTGTGCGCCGGCGCGATCAAGCCGACCGACGGCGAGATCCGCATGCGCGGGCAGCCGGTCCAGATCAACTCGGTGCATCACGCCCGCGAGCTCGGCATCAGCGCCGTGTTCCAGGAGTTCTCCCTGGTGCCGCAGATGACCGTCGAGCAGAACCTTTTCCTGGGCTCGGAGGACACGGCGGCCGGCCTGCTCAACAAGAGGGCGCTGCACGACCGCGCCGAGGAGATCCTGGAGCGGCTCGGCTTTCCCTTGCGCGCGGGCCAGACGGTCCAGCATCTCAGCCGCGCCGAACAGCAGATGGTTGAGATCGCCAAGGCCTTCCGATCCGAGCTTTCGGTGCTGAT
>CAZDBC010000426.1:0-2516 GCA_964503295.1 uncultured Kiloniellaceae bacterium
CTGCGCCGCCTTCAACGCCGACTTCGACGGCGACCAGATGGCGGTGCACGTGCCGTTGTCGCTCGAGGCGCAGCTCGAGGCGCGCGTGCTGATGATGTCGACCAACAACATTCTCAGTCCCGCCAACGGCAAGCCGATCATCGTGCCGTCGCAAGACATCGTGCTCGGCCTCTACTACCTGTCGATGGAGCGTCCGGACCATGTCGGTCCGGAGGTCAGCATCGACTCGGCCGAGGCGCTGGCTGCCGCGCTCGAGCGCGGAGACGTCCAGCTCCGCGATCCCTCGGATATGCTGACCGAGGTGATTGCGGACGATGCGAAGAAGGCGTTCAAGGCGCTGACCGGCGGTAAGCTCAAGGCCTTCCGGGTGCCGATCTACGCCACGATGGGCGAGCTGCACCAAGCGCTCGAGAGCGGCGCCGTGACATTGCACACGCGCATCAAGTCGTCGTTCGCGTCGGTGGGCGAGGACGGCAAGGAGTACACCGAGCGCGTGACCACCACGCCCGGTCGCATGGTGATCTCGGAGGCGCTGCCGCGCCATCCGGCAGTACCGTTCTCCCTGGTCAACCGCCTGATGCGAAAGAAGGACACCCAGGAGGTCATCGACCACGTCTACCGCCACTGCGGGCAGAAGGAGACGGTGATCTTCGCCGACCGGATCATGAGCCTCGGCTTCACCCACTCCTGCAAGGCCGGCATCTCGTTCGGCAAGGACGACCTGATGATCCCGGCGTCGAAGGAGACGCTCGTCCACGAAACCCAGGAGATGGTCAAGGAGTACGAGCAGCAGTATCTCGACGGCCTGATCACCCAGGGCGAGAAGTACAACAAGGTGATCGACGCCTGGTCGCGCTGCACCGACAAGGTGGCCGAGGAGATGATGCTCGAGATATCGGCGCCCAAGGCGGGCGTGCCCGAGAACGCCGTCTACATGATGGCCAACTCCGGCGCGCGCGGCTCGGCGGCGCAGATCAAGCAGCTCGCCGGCATGCGCGGTCTCATGGCCAAGCCGGACGGCTCGATCATCGAGACGCCGATCATCTCGAACTTCAAGGAAGGCCTGACCGTGTTGGAGTACTTCAACTCCACCCACGGCGCGCGCAAGGGCTTGGCGGACACGGCTCTCAAGACCGCCAACTCGGGCTACCTGACCCGCCGCCTCGTCGACGTTGCGCAGGACTGCATCATCGTCGAAGAGGATTGCGGTACCGAGGATGGCCTGACCGTCACCGCAGTGGTCGAGGGCGGCGAGGTCATCTCGCCGCTGGACGAGCGGATTCTCGGCCGTTTCGCGGCGGTCGACATCGTCGACACGGTGTCGAAGAAGACGCTCGTCAGGGCCGGAGAAATGATCGAGGAGGAGCAGGTCGACGCGATCGATGCGGCCGGTATCGAACTGGTGAAGATTCGCTCGGTGCTGACGTGCAAGTCCAAGGTGGGCGTATGCGGAAAGTGCTACGGGCGCGACCTGGCCCGCGGCACGACCGTGAATGCCGGTGAGGCGGTCGGCGTCATCGCGGCCCAGTCGATCGGCGAGCCGGGCACGCAGCTGACCATGCGGACGTTCCACATCGGCGGTGCGGCCCAGCGCGGCGCGGAGCAGAACTCGATCGAGGCCGCCTATGAGGCCAAGGTCGAGCTGCGCAACAAGAACGCCGTGAAGGACACCGACGGCCTCCTGGTGGTGCTGACGCGCAACACCGAGATCGTGCTGATCGACGAGCAGGGACGCGAGCGCGCGACGCATCGCGTGCCCTACGGCGCCAAGCTGTTCGTAGACGACGGTTCCGAGGTCAAGAGAGGCGACAAGCTGGCCGAGTGGGATCCCTATACCCTGCCGATCATCTCCGAGCGGGAGGGCGTGGCCAACTATGTCGACCTGATCGAGGGTATCTCGATGCGCGAGGTCACCGACGAGACCACGGGCATCGCCAACAAGGTGGTGATCGACTGGAAGCAGCAGCCCAAGGGCGGCGACCTGCGTCCGCGGATCACGCTGCGTGACGACAACGGCGAGGTGGTCACCCTGCCCAACGGCCTGGAGGCTCGGTACTTCATGTCGGTCGATGCGATCCTGTCGGTCGAAAATGGCCAGAAGATCGAGCCCGGCGATGTGCTGGCGCGCATCCCGCGCGAATCGTCGAAGACCCGCGATATCACGGGCGGCCTGCCGCGGGTGGCCGAGCTGTTCGAGGCGCGCAAGCCCAAGGACTACGCCATCATCTCCGAGATCGACGGCCGGATCGAGTTCGGCAAGGACTACAAGATGAAGCGTCGGATTCTGGTCGTGCCCGAGGAGGGCGATCCGGTCGAGTACATGATCCCCAAGGGCAAGCACATCTCGGTCCAGGAAGGCGACTTCGTGCGCCGCGGCGACCTGTTGATGGACGGCAACCCGGTGCCCCACGACATCCTGCGGGTGATGGGCGTCGAGGCGCTGGCCGACTACCTCATCCACGAGATCCAGGAGGTCTATCGGCTGCAGGGCGTAAAGATCAACGACAAGCACATCG
>CAZDBC010000426.1:2526-3529 GCA_964503295.1 uncultured Kiloniellaceae bacterium
TCGAGGTGATCGTCCGGCAGATGCTGCAAAAGATCGAGATCACCGAGCCGGGCGACACCACCATGCTGGTGGGCGAGCAGATCGACCGTCTGGAGTTCGAGGAGATCAACGCCAAGGCGGAGGCTGAGGGCGGCAAGCCCGCCACTGGCCTGCCCGTGCTCCAGGGCATCACGAAGGCCTCTTTGCAGACCAAGTCGTTCATTTCGGCGGCGTCGTTCCAGGAGACCACGCGCGTGCTCACGGACGCCGCGGTCAACGGCAAGATCGACACGCTGCAGGGTCTCAAGGAGAACGTCATCGTCGGACGACTGATACCGGCGGGCACGGGCAGCGTCATGCGCCGCCTGCGCGCGCTGGCCGCCGAGCGCGATCGGGAGCTGATCGAATCCGCCCCCGCCGACGAGGACGAGATGGCGGCTCAGCTCGCCGAGGAGGCACGGGCGCATCAGGAAGCGTCCTGATCGGCGCCGATGGCCGGAAATCGGGGGCGGGCTTCGGCTCGCCCCCATCTTTATGGCCGACGGTATCGGCCGGTCCGCCTGGGACCGGCCGATGGCGTTTCTGCCGCGACGGTCCGTTCTTCGCGGGTGCGAAAATTTTCGCCGCGGAGCCTTGCAAAGCGGCGGATTTGTTACGATTTGGTTGTTGACGACGGTCGGGCCCCCAACTAGGATGCCCAGACCTTGGAACGGGGCCGGTGGTAGGCGTTCGTCCTAGACGGGGCCCGGAAGTTCCAAAGCGCGAGACAAACTGAACCACCAAGCTGCGGCGGAGCGGCCGGGCCCGTGCCCTGGACCGGCTTCGCAGGGCAGCCTTTTTTTATCGTCTCAGCGCTTTGGCGAGGGACATGAAACGGTAGCGACGGGTCGAGGCGGTAGGAGCCATGCCGACGGTCAATCAATTGGTCCGCAAGGGCCGCCAGCGTCCGGTGGAACGGAACAAGGTTCCGGCACTCGAGGCGTGTCCGCAGAAGCGGGGGGTGTGCACGCGCGTCTACACCACC
>CAZDBC010000427.1:0-3523 GCA_964503295.1 uncultured Kiloniellaceae bacterium
CGCCGTCGCGCAAGGCCGGCGGCGCGGCGTCGGTGGCGGCAGCCTCAGAACTCGTCGCTGAGCTGCGCGACCAGCTCCCGGTCGTAGCCGTGGGCGGCGCGGAAGAGTTGCTGCGTGTAGGGATGGGAAGGGGTCTGTCGCCGCAGGCGCTCGATCTCCAGCTCCTCGACGATGGCCCCCAGGCGCATGACGGCGAGGCGCTGGCACATGTGGCTGACCACCGCCAGGTTGTGGCTGACCAGGATGTAGGTGAGGCCACGCTCCTTGCGCAGGCGGGTCAGGAGGTTGAGCACCTCGGCCTGGACCGAGACGTCGAGCGCCGAGGTCGGCTCGTCGAGCAGCATAATCGAGGGCTCGATGATCAGCGCGCGGGCGATCGCCACGCGCTGGCGCTGGCCGCCCGAGAGCTGATGGGGAAAGCGGAACCTGAACGAGGCATCGAGCCCGACCTCGTCGAGGCTGCGCAGGATGCGCGCGTCGGTCACCTCGAGGCGATGGATCAGCAGGGGCTCCTTGAGAATGTGGTCGATGGTGTGGCGCGGATGCAGCGCCCCGTAGGGGTCCTGGAAGACCATCTGGACACGGCGCCGGAAGGCCTTGTCGCGGCGCCGGCCCTGACGCTCGCCGGCGACCTCAAGGCGGCCGCTCCAGTTGTCGATCAGCCCGGCGAGGGTGCGCAGCACCGTGGACTTGCCAGAGCCCGACTCGCCGACGAGGCCGAAGCTTTCGCCGTCGGCGACGTGGAAGCTCAGCCCGCGCACCGCGTGGAAGGCCGTGGCGCGCCGCCCGAAGACGACGTCGAGGTTCTCGACCGTGATCATGGCCGCACGAGATCCTCGGTGACCCAGCGCGGGTCGCGCACCAGGGTCGGCAGGGTCTCGGCCTCCGATTCGACGGTCGGCAGGCAGTCGAGCAGCCCGCGGGTGTAGGGATGCCTGGCCTCGTGCAGGCGGTCGGCAGGACAGGTCTCGACGATGCGTCCGGCGTACATGATCAGCACCCGGTCGCAGAAGGAGGCGACCAGGTTGAGATCGTGGCTGATCAGGATCAGGCCCGAGCCCAGCCGGGTTACCATGTCCTCGAGGATCGCCAGCACCTGGAGCGAGACGGTGACGTCGAGCGCGGAGGTCGGCTCGTCGGCGATGATGATGTCGGGCTCGGGCACCATCATCATGGCGATCATCACGCGCTGGCCCATGCCGCCGGAGAGCTCGTGCGGATAGGCGCGGTACACCCGTTCCGGGTCGCGTATCCGCACCGCCTCCAGCATCTCGAGGGCGCGGCGCCGGGCGTCGGCGCGGGAACCCTGGCGATGGACCAGGAAGGCCTCGGCGATCTGGCGGCCGACGGTCATGACCGGATTGAGGCTGTACTTGGGGTCCTGAAGGATCATCGAAATGCCGCGGCCGCGGATGCGCCGCAGGGTGCGCGGCGGGGCGCGCAGGATCTCGGTGTCGCGGAAGCGCAGGGCCTTCGCGGTGACGCTGGCGCTGCGCTCGGTCAGCCCGAGAATCGCGCGGCCGGTCTGCGACTTGCCCGAGCCCGACTCGCCGACGATGCCGAGCTTCTCCCGCCCCAGCGCGAAGCTGACGCCGCGCACGGCCTCCACCGGGCCCTTGGCGGTGCGGAAGGTGACGTGCAGGTCCTCGACCTGGAGCAGGGGTGGCTGGGTCATGGCCTAGTTCCCGCTGCGCGGGTCGAGCACGTCGCGCAGGCCGTCGCCGAGCAGGTTGAAACCGAGGCTGACGATCAGAATGGCGAGGCCCGGCATGGTCGGCACCCACCACTGGTCGAGGATGAACTGGCGCCCCGTCGAGATCATCGCGCCCCACTCCGGCGAGGGCGGCTGGGCGCCAAGGCCGAGGAAGCCGAGGCCGGCGGCGGTCAGGATGATTCCCGCCATGTCCAGGGTCAGGCGCACGATCACCGACGACAGGCAGAGCGGCAGGACATGGCTGCGGATGATGCGAAGGTTCGAGGCGCCTTGGGTGCGTGCGGCCAGGATGAACTCGCTGTTGCGCAGGGTTAGAGCCTCGGCGCGCGCGATGCGCGCGTAGGGCGACCAGGTGGTGAGCGCGATGGCCAGCACCGCGTTCTCGATGCCCGGTCCCAGCGCGGCGACGAAGGCCAGGGCCAGGATCAGGCGCGGAAACGCCAGGAAGATGTCGGTGATGCGCATCAGCACCTGATCGACGATGCCGCCGAGGTAGCCGGCGACGATGCCGATCGCGAGCCCGATGGGCACGACGATGATGGCGACCAGCCCGACGATGTAGAGGGTGATGCGCGAGCCCCAGACGATACGGTCGAAGATGTCGCGGCCGAGCTGGTCGGTGCCGAGCCAGTGCTCGCCGCTTGGCGGAAGCAGACGCCGGCCGAGATTCTGCGTGATGCCGTCGCCCGCGGTCAGCCAGGGCGCGAAGAGCGCCGTCAGCACGAGCGTTGCCACGATGATGAAGCCGGCCATGGCGATCGGGTTGGCGCGGAACACCCGCCAGGCCAGATAGGTCCGCTGGCAGCGCGCCTGAAAGGCGTTATGCGGCGCATCGGTCAGCAGCCAGGCGCGCAGGCCGTGCTGCCGTGGCGGCCTCTCGGAGCGTTCGACGGTCTCGCCCATGGCGCTCAGCTCCGCGTCCGCGGGTCGACCAGCCGGTAGAGCAGGTCCGAGAGCATGTTGATGCCCACGAAGCAAGTGCCGACCACGATGGTGCCGCCGATCACGGCGTTCATGTCGGAATTGAACAGCGCATTCGTGATGTACTGGCCGATTCCCGGCCAGGAGAAGACGGTCTCGGTCAGCACCGACCCTTCGAGCAGGGAGGCGTAGGTCAGGCCGATGATGGTGATGAGCTGAACGAGCACGTTGCCGAAGGCGTGGCGCCACACGACGGCGGTCTCCGAGAGACCCTTGACGCGAGCGGTCAAAACGTACTCCTGACGCAACTGGTCGAGCATGAAGCTGCGCGTCATGCGCGCGATGTAGGCGAGCGCGAAGGTGCCCAGGATGGCGGTCGGCAGCACGAGGTGGGAGGCCGCGCTGCGGAACACGTCCCATTCGCGCGCCAGCGCGGAGTCGAGCAGCAGCAGGCCGGTGACCTGCGGCACCAGGCCTTCGTAGAAGACGTCGAGCCGCCCCGGCCCCGGCACCCAGCGCAGCTGGGCGTAGAAGATCATCAGGCCGACCATGCCGAGCCAGAACACCGGCACCGAATAGCCGATCAGGCCGACGACGCGGATCACGTGGTCCACCATGCGGCCCTGGTTCACGGCGGCCAGCACGCCCATGGGCACGCCGAGCAGGGTGCCGACCAGGGTGGCGAGGGTGGCGAGCTCCAGGGTGGCCGGGAAGAAGCGGGCGAGATCTTCCAGGACCGGACGCGAAGTCTGGATCGAGATGCCGAAGTCGCCGCTCAGGATGTCGCCCAGATAGCGCAGGTACTGGATGTAGAGCGGCTGGTCGAGCCCGAGCTGACGGTAGACCGCGTCGTAGACGTCCTGCGGCGCGCGGTCCCCGACGATCGCC